>NZ_BMJQ01000026.1 GCF_014643535.1 Aliidongia dinghuensis
GCCGGGGCACATGTCCCCCCCAAGGTACTCGAGGCACAGGGGGCGAAGGGTAACTCCCGGCAGGCCGGCCCGTACCGATCAGTCTATCGTTACGACCAACCAATCGACGCGATGAAAGGTACAGGGGCGGTATCGGCGCGATCATGTGCCGGCGATGGGCTCGGCAGGGTGCAACGGTCATGGAGGGTCCGCTGGATCGGGCGGGTGGGTGTCATGATCCCTGAATACAATCTGTCGTAGATTGAATTGGTTGATCTGTTTTCGCGTGGCTCAGTCGAGGCGTCATGTGTGCGGTGCATTCCGGCGAGAAATCGGGATCTTGAAGCGTGCGACTGCGCCATGTTCGATCGGCCTATCGGGCGCCGTGATCGGCGAATGGCTCAATGGCGCCACGATCTTCCTGGCCGCCGTTCCCATCGCTCTCTGGATCGAAGCCGGCGTATCGGGCGCCCTGGCTGCGGACGCGCTTTCTGGAAAGGCCGACGTCGCAACCCGCGAGGATCGCCGGCAGTTCGATATCCCCCCTCAGTCGCTTGCCCTTGCGCTCGATGCCTATAGTGCCGTTACCGGCATGGAGGTCTTTTACGACGGCGCCCTGTCGCGCGGGCGTCGCTCGAGCGGCGTCACGGGGCTGTTGTCGCCTGAGGCCGCCTTGCGGGCGTTGCTTGATGGAACGGGGCTGGTCGCCCTCCGGACCGACGTCACCAGTTTCACCGTCCGGGTCGCGCAGCCGGACGCTCCAATGCCGCGTCCGGCTCCCGCCCCAGCCACGCTTGCACCCTACGCGCCGTATTTCACCGCGCTGCAAGCCAGCGTCGGCGCTGCGTTGTGCCGAAACCGAGCGGCGCAATCGACGCCGGAGGACGTGCTCGTCCGGTTATGGGTCGGTCCCGATGGAAGGGTCCGGCAGGTCGAGCTCGCGAGCGAGATGGCGGACCGCAGCCGGGCGGGCGATATCGTTCGCGGGCTCGAGGACGTCTGGACGGGACAGCCGCCGCCTGCAATGCCGCAGCCGATAACCATCGTGATATTTTCGCGCGCGCCGGGCGAGCGCACGCGCTGCAATCCTCCACCCTATCCTGCCCCCGAGGGACCGTGACGATGCCGGACGGCAAGGACGTCGGCGCTTCGCAGGAAAATTCTCTTGGGGCGCCGCTTGACCGCGGGCTTCGGCAAACGCTGGTTCTTGCCTATGCGGAACTGCGTCGCTGGCTGATCGGCCGACTTGGCTCGGCGGAATTGGCCGAGGACGTCCTGCACGAGACCTATCTGCGGTTGGAGCGGGCCGACCCGGCTGGGCCGGTCCGTAATCCCAAGCTCTATCTGATGCGCATGGCATTGAACCTCGCCTGGCGACGGCTCAAAACGGAAAGCCGCCACGTCTCATTGACAGAAGCGACCGAGGCGCTTGGCGTCGCAGACGATTTGCCGGACCCTGCCCGTGCGGCCGAAGCGCATTTCGAGGTCAAGGCGCTGGGCGACGCCCTGAACAGCCTGACGCCTCGACGACGCGAAATCCTGCTGGCCTCCCGCGTCGAAGGCATTCCGTTGCGCCTGATCGCCAAGAAAATCGGCGTCTCGCAACGGACCGTCGAGATCGAGTTGAAGCACGCCCTGGCCCATTGCGCGCTCCACCTCGGACGAGAAGTCGTGCAGAGATTCGGTCCGAAGGCTCGAAAAGAATCTCTCTGACGCCACGAAAGATAAGGACTTGCAGATGAGTCGGGTAGCGGCGACATGGATCGGGCGAGGGGCAGATGGGTGACGGCGCCGCCGCGCATCCGGAGCCTCTCCTCAGCGAAGCCCTTGAATGGGTCGCCCACTTCGCTTTGGGAAAGGGCAATGCTGCCGACCTCGAGCGGCTCAAGCGATGGTGCGGCCTCAGTCCCGCCCATGCCGAGGCTTTTGCCCAGGCGGCGAGGATGTGGAAGGCGATGGGGCAGACCGATGCGGCGCTCGCGGCGCGCAGCGCGCTGATCGCCTCCTCCACCGGTTCGGCACGGCCCGCTCGCGGGGCCTGGTCGAGACGGGCCGTCTTCGGCGGCCTGCTCGCGGCCGGCGCCGCCAGTATCGCCTATGTCTGCATCAGGCCGCCGCTCGACCTTTGGCCATCGGTCTCGGATTTGCTGGCGGACTACCGGACAGCGACCGGCGAGCAGCGCCGCCTTGAGCTCGCTGACGACGTTTCGGTGGATATGAATACGCGAACCTGCTTGTCCGAAGGGCCGCGCATCGACGGCGTCCGCGCCCTCGAACTGTTGTCCGGCGAAGCGAGCGTCACCGCCGGTCCGCGGAATGCGTCGCCGGTCGGCATGTTCGCGGCCGATGGCCGCGTCTTCGCAACCCAGGGCAAGTTCAACATGCGCTACGACGGGGAGCGCGTCACCGTCAGCTGCCTCTTCGGCGAGGCGCGGGTCGAATATGCGTCGAAGGTCGTGGTGCTGTCCGCGCGTCAGCAGGTCCGCTATGGCCGCGGAAAGACGAGCGACGTGGTGGCCATCGATCCGCAGATCGTCGATGCCTGGCAAAGCGGCGTTTTGATTTTCCATGCCGTGCCGGTCGCCCAGGCCATCGAAGAGGTAAACCGATATCGCCCCGGCAAGATCATCTTGCTGAACACGGAGGTTGGCGCCCGGCTCTTCAGCGCAAGATTCCGGATTTCAAACGTCGATGCCGTTCCGGCCCAGCTTCATCAAATATTCAATGTAAATGTCACGGAGCTTCCGGGCGGCATCGTTCTTTTAAGCTGACGAGATAAATTCATCTTCGTGAAATATTTCTGAAACATGAGTGACCTCTCGCGAAATCTTGGAAAGGTCGCTAACTAATTTTTCGGTCTCTGAGGCCGACAGGTATCTATAGAGGTCACAACCTCTAGGATGGGGCGAATCCTTTGGTTCTCCCTGCCGCTGTCGAGCCGAGAGAGACGTTGATGCCAGTTGCCGTGTTTCGCCGCAGCGAACTCCTCCGCGCCGTGCTCATGGCCGGGGTAAGCGGAATGACGCTCCTCGGCACCCAAACGCCTGCCCGCGCCCGGAACATTCTTTCGGCCGGCCCGGCCGCACCGGCGACCGCCGCTGCCATCGACGCGGCGGCGGCCAACGCCAGCGCAACCGCGATGGCACAGCAGTCCATGAACGCGCTGTCGCGCGCCACCCAGGCGCTGCAGGCGGTGCAGGCGGCCCAGAGTGCCGCGCGGAATCTGGCGCTGAGCGCGTCGGCGACCGTGCCGGACGGTCTTACGCCAGGCGGCCTCGTCCCCTATCCCGGCGCCACGACCGATGCAGCACTGCAGGCGCAGGGCATCGTCTGGCAGAACGCGCAACTGCCGACCCAGGTGACCGCCCCGAACGGGACGGTCGACGTCACCGTCCGGCAGACGGCGCCCAAGGCCCTTCTGACGTGGCAGAGCTTCAACATCGGCAAAAACACGACGCTCGATTTCGACCAGCAGGGCAACAGCCAGTGGACCGTGCTCAACCGCGTGCTTGCCGGCCCGCCCGATCCCGTCACCGGCGCGCGGGTCCAGGCCGCACCGTCGCAGATCCTCGGCAAGATCAATGCGCCCGGGCAAGTCTACGTCATCAACCAGAACGGCATCATCTTCGGCGGCAGCGCCCAGGTTAACGTTCACGCGCTTATCGCCTCGTCGCTCGATATCGGCCTGCCGACCAGCAACCTCGGCGAGCGGAACGCCTATTTCAACAATGCCAACAACAGCGAACTGACCTTCAGCGCCCAGTATCTCATCGATCGGTCCGCATCCGGGATCGACGGCGTCAAGGTCGCGCAATCGGCTCCGGGGACCGCGGCGCTGACGCCGACTTTCACTCTGCTGTCGGACGCCATGGAAGGCGACGTGACGGTGGCGCCGGGCGCGGTCATCGCGACGCCGGCGCTGAGCAGCAGCAACGAATCCTTGGGAAGCGTCGTGCTGGCCGGGCCGAACGTGACGAACCAAGGATCGATCCTCGTGCCGGACGGGCAGGCGATCCTGGTGGCCGCCCGGCATTTCACGCTCGATTCCAACAGTCAGGCGCTGCTGACGCAGAACGGTGTGGACCCGTCGCGCTACGATCCCAATCTGCGCGGGTCGATCGTGCGCACCGGGCTGGACGATCTCCCGGCGGATAAATTCCTGTTCGGCAATAATTCGCCGAACTTGACGCTGAGCGGCATCTCCGTCGCCCACAACGACATGGTCGTCCTTGCCGCGGGCGATCCGTTCGCCTGGGCCGGTCGGGTGACGTCATCGGGCGTGATCAGTGCGGATCGCGGCAACATCACGCTCGTCGGCCAAGCCGTGTCGGTCGACGGCGTCCTGTCCTTGACCACTTCCGTCAATCAGAACGGGTCGATCGACATTCTGGCGACACCCAGCTGGTCCTACCAAAGCCTGGTTGGCGGGGACGGCTTTGTCTATTACTTCCCCGTGGCCGACGCCGGCGCGATCACGCTGGGGGCCAACGCCACGGTCGAAATCCTGGCCGACACGACGGTCCAGGCCGACGGCACGCTCAAGACGCTCCCGTCGGATGCGACCTCCTCGGCACAGTTCCGCAATTCGGTCATCACGATGAAGGCCGAGGATGGCAGCGTGCAGACGACGCCGGCCAGCCTCGTCATCGGCACCGGCACGCTCCAGGCTTTCAAGACCCCTGGCCAGATCACGATCGACGGCGGCGCGCTCGTCAAGGCGCCGTCGGCGAGCCTCACGCTGAGCGCCGGCGACCCGATCGCCGACAATACGACCAACACCAGCTCGACCTATCAGCGGCCCGCGACGGTGACGGCCGGGTTGGTCATCGAGGCGGGGGCGACGCTCGACGTCTCGGGCCTGATGGATGTCGAGCTACCGATGTCCAGCAACCTGATCACGGTGTCGCGCGTCGGACTGAATGAACTTGCCGACGACCCGCTCCAGCGCAATTCCTTCCTCTATCGCCAGCCCGTCGTGCTCGATCGCCGGTTGCACGGCACGCGCGCCGACGGCTCGACGTGGGAAGGCTCGCCGCTCCTGAATGCCAACGGCTATGTCGACGCCTACGGCCGGACGGTCGGCGAATTGCTGCAGCCGGGCGGCTCGATCCAGCTCAACGGCGCTGCGGTCGTCTCGAGCGGGTCCGTCCTCAACATTTCCGGCGGCTATGTGCACTATCAGGCGGGCAATCTGGCGACGACGCGGGTGCTCGGTGCCGACGGCCACATCTACGATATCGGTACAGCCAATCTCAGCGTCCCGATCGTCGGCTTTGCCGGGCGCATGACGGTCGATCATGCGCACTGGGGCGTCAGCGAGACCTATGTCAGCGCACTGATCAACGGCGGTCCGGGCCTCTATCAGGCGGCCTATGATCAGGGCGCCAATGCGGGGGCCTTGACCGTCACCGGCCCATCGATCGTCGAAGGCACGATCCTGGCCGGCGTCACGGTCGGCGTCTTCCAGCACGCCGGCGTCGGCCCTTATTCCAGCAGCGAGCCGCAGGGCGGCACGTTCAACCTGTCGCCGTCCGCCGCCCCGACGACGCCACCGGACGAGCGGTTCTGGCCGACCCTGGATCTTACCATCGCGAAGACCGCGCCCGAGGTGTTGCCGGCGGCATTCGCGCCGGGCGACGCCTTGGCGACCAGCCAGTTCGATCATGTCACGCTCTCGAGCGATGCGCTCAATGCATCGGGCCTGGCGACGCTCAACCTGGTCGCGGCCGACAACATCACCGTCGCGCCGGACGCTGCACTCGCCTTGCCGAACGGCGGCAAGCTGTCCTTGAGCGCCCAGATCGTCGCGATCGGCGGCACGATTACTGCCCATAGCGGCTCGATCGCCATCAGTCTCGCGCCGGACGCGCCGAACTACTTTGCGGGTCTCACCCCGACCGCGCAGCCGCCCCGGGTCGGCTTCACGCTCGACGCCGGCGCGGTCCTGGACGTGAGCGGCCTCTGGGTCAACGACGCGGGTGCCACGAATGCGCTCGGGACCAGCGATGTCAACGGCGGCACGGTGTCGATCGCCGATCAGCCGGCGAATTTGCAAAACCCCAACGCCGACTTCGTCCCCGATGTGGCCAGCGTGACGCTGGCCCAGGGCAGCCTGATCGATCTCACCGGCGGCGGGCATGTCGCGACGAACGGCACGCTCAGCGTCGATTCGACCGGCGTGCCGCTCGGGCGGGGCGGCAACCTGTCGATCGTGTTGCATGGCACGCAGCAGGGCTCGCCGGGCCAGCTGCCGTCCACGCCCGACACGGCCGGCCTGCCGGCGCCGCAGCGCCGGGGTTTTCTCGACGACAGCATCGCCATCGGCGCAACCATTCGGGATGCGGGCTTTCAGGGCGGTGGCAGCTTCACGCTCACAGCGCCGTCGATCCGGGTCGGCACGGGAACGTTGGGCGGCACCGGCGGCGACATCACCGTGCCGATCGGCTTTCTCGAGAACGCCGGCTTCGGCAGCTACAGCCTGACGGGCGATTTCACCGCGACCGTCGACAGCGGCTCGGTCATCGACCTCACCCAGAAGCAACTGATCCCGAACGCGAATGCCGCGAGCGCCAGCAGCATCGCCGCCGCGGCGACTCTGGGGCAGCGCACCGGGGATCAGCGGCGCCCGGTCAATTTCTCGCTGGCCGGTCTCGGCTGGACCGCGTTCGATATCGGCGAGACGTCCGCCACTGGCAGCGTGGCGCTCGATCGGGCGCTGGTGGCCGACGGCGTGCAGATCCTGGCCGATCCCGGCGCCGCGATCTCGCTTTCGGCCGTCGGCCAATTGACCTTCGGCGGCCGGATCGTGGCACCGGGCGGCGCGGTCAGCCTGTCGGAGCAGCATCTTGTGGTGCGGCTGTCCGACCAAGCGGCCGCTATCGAGCTGTCGCCGGAGGCGACACTGTTCGTCCGCCCGGGCAGCGTGATCGACGTGTCCGGTGCTTTCGTCGCCGATCCCGTGGGGTCCGTCGTCGTGCAGGGCCGACAGATCCAGGCCGGCACGGTGCAGCCGGGCGGCACCGTCACGTTCAGCGCGACCGCGCTCGAGGTGCCGGCCGGCGTCACCGTGAATGTCTCGGGCGGGACGGGGATCGTCGATCTTCTATCGGGGACGACCACCGGATTGGGCGGTGGCCGGTATGCGGCGACGACGGTCGGCAGCGACGCCGGCGCGGTGACGATCGCCGCGGCCTCGTCGCTGGAAACCACCGGCCTCAATGATACTGCCGACGCCAATGCCGGCTACGGCGCGTTCGAGGGCACGATCGCGGCGGCCGGCGGCACGCCGACCAATGCCGGCGGCCATGTTACCGTGAGCTCGGCCGCGGTCATCGTCACCGACGGTGGCTCCGTGCTGCCGGCCGATGCGCAGCCGGGGCAGATGCCGGCGACAGTTTCAACCGGCTTCGTGCTGCCGGCTCAGACGCTGGTCGGCGGCGGCGTGGACTGGGTGACACTGACGGCCACGAACCTCGCCGGGTCCGGGACGGTCGCTTTCAGCGGCTCGCCGACGCTCGCGCTCGGCCGCGAGCTCGACATCCAGGCGGCCAACATCGCCTGGCTGCCGAGCGGCACCGTCGATCCGGCCGCGGCCATTCCGGCCGGGACGCTCAACGGCGCCGTGACGCTCAGCGCACCCTATCTCTCCATCGCCGGCGTGAGTGGACTCAATTCGGCAAGCGCTCTCGCAGCGCCATCCGCCGTCACGCTCAACATCGCGGCAGGAACCATCGATCTCGCCGGCTTCACCGCGACGCAGGGTTTCACGACTGTCGATCTGGCCAGCACGGGCGACATCCGCTTCGTGCCGCAGGGAACGACCAACCTCGCCGGCCTGATCGTCGGCGGCGATGTCACCCTGGCGGCGGCGCAGATCTACCCAGCGACCGGCGTCACCGGTCTCGTCCGGTCGACCGGCGCCACCGGGACGATCACGGTCGCCCGCACCGGCGCTGCGGCGCCGGTGCCGCTGTCGGCGGGGGGCACGCTGGTGCTGGATGCGGCCACGATCGAGCAGGGCGGCGTGCTGCGCGCCCCGCTCGGCACGATCATTCTCGGGCCGGCCGCCGCCTATGTGAGCACTCTCGGAACGGATGTCGCCGCCAATAAGATCGACCTGCTGCCCGACAGCGTCACCTCGACCTCGCTCGACGGGGGGGTGGTGCCCTACGGCCATACGGTCGCCCAGACCGACTGGTATTACTACGGCAGCAACGGCGGGATCGCGCCCAGCGGCGGCAATGCCTCGGTGCCGATCACCAGCCTGCCCGAGCAGCAGGTCTACATCAACGGCACCCGCATCACCGAGGCGGCGGGGGCGACGCTCGATCTGTCGGGCGGCGGCGACGTGGTCGCGCCGGAATTCGTCCCCGGCCTCGGCGGATCGCAGAACGTGCTGCGGACGAGCCTGACTGGCAATGCCAACGCGACGGTTTATGCCATCCTGCCCGGCGCTCAGCCCAATGTGGCGCCGGTCGATCTCGATCTTACCGGCGGCAAGGCCGAGGCCACGCACGGCCAGACGATCACGACGCTCGGCAACATCCCCGGTCTGCCGGCCGGCACCTACACGCTTTATCCGGGCGATTACGCGAACCTGGCCGGCGCGTTCCGGGTCGAGCTGCGCAGCGGCACCACCGATTTTTCGGCCGGGACGGCGGTGCGGATGCCGGACGGCGGCTATACCGTGGCGGCGACCACCGGCATCGCGGGAACGGCGATCCAGTCGTCGCGCACGCAAGCCTACAGCATCATGTCGGGAACGGCCTGGCGGCAATACTCGCAGATCAACAGCACGTCCGGAAACAGCTACTTCGCGAATTTGGCCGCGACGGCGAATATCGTCGCGCCGCGCCTGCCGGTCGATGCCGGGCATCTGACGCTCGGTGCCACGACCGGCCTCGTGCTCCAGGGCACGAACCTGTTCCAGGCTGGGGCCGGCGGCCGCGGCGGCGAGGCGGACATCACCGGTGCCCAGATCGAGGTGGCCTCAGCCGGCGTCGCACCGCAGGCCGGCTATCTCGTGCTCGATCCTGCCGATCTCAGGGATCTCAATGTCGACAGCCTGCTGCTGGGCGGCACGCGCACCTCGACCACGGCGGGCGAGCAGCTGACCGCGACCGCGACCAGCATGCTGGTCGATACGACCGCGGCCGACCCGCTGACCAATCCGGAGCTGATCCTGGTGACGGGAACCGTGGGCGGGACGGCCGGTCAGCTCACCATCGCGCCCGGCAGCGTGGTCGAGGCGCTCGGTACGGCCTCCGCCGTCACGACCCCGATCGTCGCCGGCACGACGTCCTTCCTCCGCCTGTCCAATGCCGGTCTCGTCACCGTCACGCGCCAAGCCGCCGCGCCGACCCAGGACCTGATCGCCATCGGGGCGGGCGCGGTCCTGGACGGCGGCGCCTCGCTGCTCATGAGTGCCGCGGGCGACGCGACGATCGACAATTCGGCCGAGATCGGCGCAACCGCCATCGATCTGGGGGCCAGCCATATCAATATCGGCGCGCCCGCCGGGGTGACCGGCACGGATATCGGCCCCGCGACCTTGGCGCAATTGGCCCAGGCGAAGGTGGTCATCCTGCGCGGCACCCAGGCCATCACCTTCTACCAGGGCCTCTCGATCGGCAACGGCAGCGGCGCCTTCACGTTCGACACACCCGTGCTGGCCGCCGATCCGGCGGCGGCCGGCACGGTGCAGATCAGCGGCAACACCGTCACCTTCACCAACGATCTGGGCGCCTCGCCCTCGGTCGCGCCGACGGCGGGCAGCGTCGCGCTCGCGGTCAACGCGAACCAGATCGGGATCGGCGGCACCGACAAGGTGATAAACGGGTTCGGCAGCGTCGCACTCACGGCCGGGACCGAGATCCTGGTCGGGACGGGCGGAACGACCAAGGGCGGCCTCCAGACCGTGCCGACCGGTTCGCTCACCACGACCGCCGACCTGCTGCTCTCGACGCCGCAGCTGGTCCTGGCCAATGCCTCGAAGCAGTCGATCGCGACCTCAGGCCAGTTCAAGCTTGTCGGCCTGGCGGGCGCCGGCGCGACCGGCACGGACCAGCTCGGCGGGCGTCTCGACGTCGATGCCGGCTCGATCGATATCGAGGGCACGATTTTCGCCCGCGCCGGCGCGGTCAACCTGCGCGCCCGCACCGGCGACCTCACACTCGGCTCGACGGCGAAGATCCTGGCCGGCGGCTACGAGCAGAATTTCGTCGCGACCGTCGTCGATGTCGGGGCGGGCGCCGTGACCCTTGCGGCCGACCAGGGCAACATCACGCTCGCCGGCGGCGGGCTGATCGACCTGGCCGGCGTCGGACGCGGCGACGGCGGCAGCCTGTCGGTCACGCTCGGCAGTGCCGCCAGCACGCTCTCGCTCGCCGGGACTGTGACGGCCGCTGGCGGCAACGCCGGTGCCGGCAGCAGCGCCTTCACGCTCAACAGCCAGGGCACGGTGGCGCTCGACGATGTCGCGCGCCTGGTGGCCACCGCCGGCTTCAAGAACCGGATCGCGGTGACGAGCGGCAGCGGCGATCTCGCGCTCTCCGTCGGCATGACCGCCCAAGAGGTCGATCTCGATGCAGAGGGCGGCCGGGTCACGGTGTCCGGCACGATCGACAGTTCCGGGACGCGGGGCGGCCATATCGCCCTCTACGGCGCCGATGGGGTTACCCTGACCAGCACGGCCCAACTGCTCGCCCGCGCGTCCAACGCCACGGCCCATGCCGGGCTGGTCGAGATCGGCACGAGCGGCAGCGGCCAGCTCGATCTCGAGGCCGGCTCGATGATCGACGTGACGGGCGGGGCCGGCATCTACGGGCTCTCGGGCGGCGGCACGATCCATTTCCGCGCGCCGTTCGCAAGCTTCGGGTCGAACATCCTGCAATCGACCCTGGTCGGGCCGACGGCGGTCATTTTCGAGCCGTTCAAGACGGTCGACGTCTCGCAGATCAACGGCGCGGTCATCAATCAGTCGACATGGGCGGGCGTGCCGGGCGACCCGAACAATCCGGGCATCATCGGCGGCTTCATGTCGGATACCGATACCACGGGGATCGAGGCGCAGGTCGCCGCCCTCTATCCGCAGCTCGCGGCACTCGGCGTCCTGCATGTCCAGCCGGGCCTCGAGCTCGACAATTTCGATAAGAACGCGAACAACGGCGGGATCACCTTCCAGGACCTCAACCAAGTCGATCCGATTGCAGGGGCGCCCACGCCGCTCGCCATCGACTTCTCGGCCCTGCGCTTTGGCGCCGCCCACAACGAGCCCGGCTGGCTGACGGTCCGGGCGGTCGGCGACATCACGCTCGACGCGACCTTCAGCGACGGCTTCCAGCCGGACCCCGGCAGTGGGCTCGCGACCGATGCCGGGGCGCCGCTGATGACCTGGAGCGGCAGCGGCCCGTTGCCGCTCTCCTGGTCCTACCGCTTCACGAGCGGCGCCGCCGTGGCGAGCGCCAACCCGACGGCCACTGCCGCGGCCGGCCAGGGCAATCTGCTGATCGGCGACACGAATGCCCTGTCGCTCAGTTTCGGCAACCCGAGCGTGCTGATCCGGACCGGCACAGGATCGATCGATCTGGCGGCCGGTGGCTCCATCTCGCTGCTGAACGTCTATGCCGAGGTCTATACGGCGGGCGTCAATACGCCCAATCCGGCCGGATTTTCGAACGGATCGGAGTATAACGCTATCAGCACCTACGGGCTATTCGGCGCCGGCAGTGATCCGACGCTCGCCATTCCGACCGGCAGCGGCGACATCACCATCAAGGCGCGGGGCGACTTCAACCAGCCGGGGGTCGTGCAGACCGCTCCGGGCCTGACCGGCTATTATCTGGCCTGGTCGAGCTACGCCGCCAACACCGCCAACAATGTCCCCTGGCTGGGCTTCGACGGCTCCTCGACCAGCAATCCGTCCGTCGACGGCCTCTTCGGTTCGGACCCCAGCAGCTTCGGCTCCGCAACCAGTCAGTCCGCGGAATTCGTCGATTTCGCGGCGCTCGGCAATGCCGGGAACCTCTACACTTTCGGCGGCCCCGTCGCGCCGGCCACGGGCGCCGGTATCGCGGCGATCGGCGGCGGCAGCATTTCCTTGAGCGCCGGCGGGAACGTCAATGACGCGTTCCTCTATGTCGTCTCGCCGTTTCGCGTGACCGGCGGCCTCAGCGCCGGCGCTCCGACGGTGATGACCCGCTATGGCAGCGGCAATCTTACCGTGGCGGCCGGCGGCAACATCGCCGGCGGCGTGGCCTACGTCGACAACGGGCTCGCCCGGATCTCGGCGGGCGACGCCGTGACCAGCACCGCGACGCCCCAAGGGATCCAGGCCAGCGGCCTAGCGGCCACCGGCTTGGCCATCGGCCTCGGCGACGCCTCGGCGCTGGTGACGGCACGCAACGGCATCGACATTGCCCAGGTCTTCCAGGCGGCGCAGGGTATAAATGGGATTGGGGGCGGGGCTCTCCCTAACGTTGGCGCTCTAACGCAGATGTCGCTCTATGGCCTCAACGATCAGCTGACCATGGTCACGGCTGCCGGCGATTTGACGAGTGAGTTCGGGTCCTATGCCCCGCCAACCGTCGATCTCGTGAGCCCGCGCGGCACGATCCAGCTCACCGGCAACTGGACTCTGGCGCCCTCGCCGACCGGCACGCTCGATCTCTTGGCCTCGGACGCGGTGCAGTTCGAGGGCACGGTCCAGATGCTCGATATCAACCCGGATCTGCTCGGCACCCCGCTGCATCCCTCCTCGCGGGCTCTTTTCGATGAGGTCCAACCCCAGCTCTATCATTTCGCCAACCTGCTGACCCAGGGGGTGGGGGACGGCACCTACCCGACCGCCCCCGTCGATGGGGCGAACAATTACCTGCTCCATGACGGGCCGGTGCCGCTCCATGCCGGCGACACGACACCGGCCTATATCGTGGCACTCAACGGCGATATCGCCGTCGGCGCGGGCAACCCGAACGATCCGGTGCAGATAGCCAACCTCAACGGTCTAGGCGAAGCCTTCAATCCCTCTAATAAAGTAAACAGCCTGATCCTGCCCAAGGCGGCCGTCATCTGGGCGGGCCGGAGCATCTACGGCCTGACCTACAGCGGCCAGAATGTCAGCCCGCTCGATACCACGCTGATCCGCGCCGGCCAGGACATCAGCTACACGCCGGGCGCGCTCTATCAGCTCTTCTCGTTCAGCACTCCTAGTATCGCAGGCGCGGCTGCGACCAGTTTCACCATCGGCGGGCCGGGCCAGTTCGACCTGATCGCCGGGCGCTCGATCAACCTGTCGCCAAGCTCCTCGTCCGGGCCCGAGGGCGTCCAGGCAGTCGGCAACCTGATCAATCCCTGGCTGCCGAAGGCGAGCGCCCAGATCAACCTGCTCTATGGCGTCGGCCCGGGCCTCGACCAGACGGCTTTCGCCAACCGCTATCTCGATCCGGCGCTGGGTGTGGGCCAGCCGGGCGGGTACGCCGCTGCCGCGCTCGTCGCCTATATGGACACGCGTGCCGCGGAACTCGCCGCCGAGGGAGGGACGGCGGGCTCGACCGATCTGACGCCGGCCGAGGCCTATACCGCATTCCTCGCCCTGTCGCCGGCCGATCAATTGCCGCTGATCGAGCAGGTCTTCTTCGCCGAACTACGCTCGATCGCGCCCGACCCGAACAGCGCGGTCATCAGCAATCCTGCCCGCGCCTTCGCCGCGATCGACACGCTGTTCCCGCCCGCCGACGGCTACACCGATCAGAGCGCCGCCGCGCCGCAGCGTCAGACGACGGGCAACCTGCGCATGCTGAATTCCGTCGTGCGGACCGAATTCGGCAGCTCGATCAATATTCTGGGTCCCGGCGGCAACGCGCTGCTCGGCAGCCTGACGCTCGATCCGACCTTGCCGCCCAATTACCAGGGCATCTTCACCGCGCGCGGCGGGTCGATCAACGTCTTCCTCGACGGCAATTTCACGGTCAACAACAGCCGCGTCTTCACCGAGCAGGGCGGCGACGAGACGATCTATTCGGCCAACGGCAATATCGATGCGGGCCGCGGCAAGAAGACCGCCAGCTTCAACCCGCCCCTGACCGTGCTCTATGACGGCGGGTTGGTCGCCAGCATCAACCCGTCGGGCACGGTCACGGGATCGGGCATCGGCACGCTCGTGACCGTGCCGGGCAGCCCGCGCGGCAACATCTACCTCCTGGCGCCCCACGGCGATGTCGATGCCGGCGACGCCGGCATCCACGCGTCGGGCAACGTGACCGTGCTGGCGCTCCAGGTGCTGAATGCCGACAACATCCAGGCGGCCGGCACCACCGTCGGCCTGCCGACGACGGTGGCGCCGAACACCGGGCTCTTGGCCGCCGCCTCGAACACGGCCGGCGCGGCCGTCGCGGCGGCCGAAGAGACCGCGCAGCGCACGCGCCAGCCGGCCGTCAACACCGAGCTGCCCTCGATCATCACGGTCGAGGTGATCGGCTATGGCGGTGCCAGCCCCCAGGATAAGAACCCGGCGCCGGCCGACCGGCGCCGCCAGTCGAGCGATGCTCGCCCGACGGCGCCGGACCCGCGCGATGCCGTCCAGGTCGTCGGCGTCGGCGAACTCAGCCGCGATCAGATGCGCGACCGGGTTCAGGCGCTGGCCGATCAACGGCGCAGATCCGGCGCGCAATCATCATCCGGCGAAGGCGCCAGAGGACCGGATTGAGCGTCGACCGCTTGCTGTCCGGGCGTGTGCTGCCGCAGCCGACGGCTCGCGTCGGCAAGAATGACGCCAGATCGAAACCAGTAAATGGTGCCGCTTCGTGGCAGGAATGCCGTTTCGATAAATCAAGAAAATTCCGTGAGGAGTTTCAATAAAACCGAATCGTGTGAAAAACTATGAAAGAGTCATCAAAGTGACTGATTAATCATACTATGGTTAATACGCTGATCTCGTAAACAATCTCTGGATTGTTGTTCCGAGATTGCGCGGTCTCTTGGATAATCATTTGAGAGACTGTGGGGTTTGTTGCGCTTATTTTTTGATGCGGAACTCGATATTCTGCAGAGGCTGACGTGCTCCTTGCGTCGAGGCAAATCTTTTGCCCGTCGCGAAAAATTCACCTCTCAAGGGAGTTCAGCATGCTCAAGACCTATCTGCTTTCTACCACCATGATGGCCGCGGTGATCGCGGCGCCGGGTTCGGCGCTCGCGCTCGACCCGATCTACGGCGGCGGCGGCACGCTGGCCGCGAAGGTCTATCGCCAGGTGTTCGACTGCTACGGCAAGCCGGTCGTCGGCGTGCCCACGACCTGCACCACGAGGGGTCCGGGTTCCACGACGCAGGAATTCCTCTACGCCCCGGTCGGCAGCGGCGCCGGCAAGACCGCCTACCTGGCTGACGATCCGACGAAGCTCGGCACCCCGGCCTCCAGCAACACGGTGCCCTACACCTCGAAAGATTTCCCGGCCTATCCCTATCCCAAGCTGAACTTCGCGGGCAGCGACGCGCAGCTGACCTCGACGGAATACTCGACCTACAACACCAACGACCAGGCCAAGTTCGGCCATGCCAAGCAGGTCCCGATGTTCGTGACCGGCATCGCCATTCCGTTCAACCCGCCGGCCAGCGGCCTGCACTATGCCTCGAACGTCACGACCCCGACCGGCGGCAGCGCGCCGCTGCGCCTGTCGGCCAAGAGCCTGTGCGGCATCTTCACCGGCCACATCATCAACTGGAACGACGCCTCGCTGACGGCCGACAACAACGGCGTGGCGCTGGTCTCGACCTCGACGCCGATCAAGGTGGTCGTCCGCGCGGACGGCAGCGGCACCTCGGCCATCTTTACGGCCCATCTGGCGGCGGTGTGCAGCAGCACGCCCTATTCTTATACCGGCACGCCCGGCACCGGCGGCGACGTCGGCGGTGTCGCCAACACCAACCCGCTGTTCGCCCAGCTGCGGGCCGGCAACCCGAGCGGCTACAGCGAAGCGTCGGGCAGCGGCGGCATCGAGGCGGCGGTCAAGGCGAATGCCTCGACGCTCGCCTACGTCAGCCCCGACTACGTGAAGCAGGTGACCTCGGGCACGACTGTGCTCGCCGGCGGCGATCCGTCGGGCCCGGTCACGGCCAACCTGCAGAACAGCTCGGGCAATTACCAGCCGGTTTCGATCGCCGCGACCGGTGCGGCGCTCGCCAGCAGCACGGCGCCGGCCTCGACCGACGATACCGCGACCGATTGGGGCCAGCCGGCCGGCTCGACCAATCCGAGCGGCTCGACGGCCTATCCGGTCGCCGGCTTCACCTTCGTCGATGCCTATACCTGCTACGCCTCGGCCTCGACCGCGAGCGACGCCAAGAGCTTCTTCTCCTGGTACTTCGGCTCGACCAATCGCTCGCAGCTGACGAAGATCCTCGGCGCCAACGGCTTCTCGCCGGTGCCGCTCGCCTTCGCCAGCAACCTCGACACGTTGCTGACGACCGGTTCGGGCACGGCGATCTCGGCCGGCGGCTCGGGCAGCTGCGTCGGCAAGACCGGCGCCTGATCCCGGTGCCTGATCCCGGCGCCTGATCGAAGGCCGTTCGGCTGACCGATGATGCCAAGGTTCCGGCGTGGCCTCGTGAAGCGAGGTCACGCCGGCGCTTCCGGTGACGGCGCGGCCGACCGCTCGCGCCGGCAAGAATGGCGCCAGATAGAAACACTTTTAGGTTGTGGTGAGATTTTGATAAATCAAGAAGATTCTGCAGGTAAGTTTAATAAAACTTAGACGTGTGAAAAATTATGGAAGAGTCATCAAAGTGACCAATTAGTCATACTATAGTCAATTCGTTAATATCGTAGACAATAAATGGATTGTTGTGCTGAGATTGTGCGGTCTCTTGAATGATAATTCGAGAGGCTGTCGGGTTTCGTCGTGCCTGTTCTGTTTAATTGCGGAATAACAGTGTTCCGCAGAGGGTGGCGTGCGCCTTGCGTCGAGGCAAATCCTTGCCCGTCGAGAAAAATCACCTCTCAAGGGAGTTCAGCATGTTCAAGACCTATCTGCTTTCCACGACCATGATGGCCGCGGTGATCGCGGCCCCGGGTTCGGCGCTCGCGCTCGACCCGATCTACGGCGGCGGCGGCACGCTGGCCGCGAAGGTCTATCGCCAGGTGTTCGACTGCTACGGCAAGCCGGTCGTCGGCGTGCCCACGACCTGCACCACGACCGGTCCGGGCTCCACGACGCAGGAATTCCTCTATGCCCCGGTCGGCAGCGGCGCCGGCAAGAGCGCCTATCTGGCCGATGATCCGACGAAGCTCGGCACCCCGGCCGCCAGCAACACGGTGCCCTACACCTCGACCGATTTCCCGAACTATCCCTATTCCAAGCTGAATTTCGCGGGCAGCGACGCGCAGCTGACCTCGACGGAATACTCGACCTACAACACCAACGACCAGGCCAAGTTCGGCAATGCCAAGCAGGTCCCGATGTTCGTGACCGGCATCGCCATTCCGTTCAACCCGCCGGCCAGCGGCCTGACCTACGCCTCGAACGTCACGACCCCGACCGGCGGCAGCGCGCCGCTGCGCCTGTCGGCCAAGAGCCTGTGCGGCATCTTCACCGGCGCCATCACCAACTGGAACGACGCCTCGCTGACGGCCGACAACAACGGCGTGGCGCTGGTCTCGACCTCGACGCCGATCAAGGTGGTCGTCCGTGCGGACGGCAGCGGCACTTCGGCCATCTTCTCGGCCCATCTGGCGGCGGTGTGCAGCAGCACGCCCTATTCTTATACCGGCACGCCCGGCACCGGCGGCGACGTCGGCGGTGTCGCCAACACCAACCCGCTGTTCGCGCAGCTCCGGGCCGGCAACCCGAGCGGCTACAGCGAAGCGTCGGGCAGCGGCGGCATCGAGGCGGCGGTCAAGGCGAATGCCTCGACGCTCGCCTACGTCAGCCCCGACTTCGTGAAGCAGGTGCTCTCGGGCACGACCGTGCTCGCCGGCGGCGATCCGTCGGGCCCGGTCACGGCCAACCTGCAGAACAGCTCGGGCAACTACCAGCCGGTTTCGATCGCCGCGACTGGCGCGGCGCTCGCCAGCAGCACGGCGCCGGCCGCCACCGACGATACCGCGACCGATTGGGGCCAGCCGGCCGGCTCGACCAATCCGAGCGGCTCGACGGCCTATCCGGTCGCCGGCTTCACCTTCGTCGAGGCCTATACCTGCTACGCCTCGGCCTCGACCGCGAGCGACGTCACGAGCTTCTTCTCCTGGTACTTCGGCTCGACCAATCGCACGCAGCTGACGAACATCCTCCGCGCCAACGGCTTCTCGCCGGTGCCGCTCGCCTTCGCCAGCAACCTCAACACCTTGCTGACCACCGGTTCGGGCACGGCGATCTCGGCCGGCGGCTCGGGCAGCTGCGTCGGCAAGACCGGCGCCTGATCCCAGTGCCTAGCTGAAACACCGTCCATCCATGCGGAAGGCTCGCCCCGTGCGCTCTTGGCGTACGGGGCGTGTCCCGCTGGGGCATGCCGCAAAGCCATCCGGCGCGTTCGGCGCCGAACAGAGGAACTGCATCATGAAGCAAACAGGCTCCCATCTCCCCAAGGGATCCCGCCGGCGCCTCGCCGCGGGTTTGGTGCTCGCCGTCGGGCTCGCCGGTGCCAACACCGGCTTCGCTGCCGGTGAGGACCAGACGGTCGTGCTGCCCGGCGCCGTGACGGCGATCGGCCATGGCAATGTCGTGGACATCCTGCGGGCACAGCAGCAGCGGCCGCTCGCCCGCGTGGCGAAGCTGGCCGATGGCACGGCTGCGGCGCCCAGCGTGCGCGCCGTTCCGCGCCATGCCGCCCCCAGCACGCTCGGCTATTCGACGCTCAGCCGGACGGCAGCCGGCGCGGGCGCGCCGACCGTCAGGAGCCAGGCGAGCGCTGCCGCCGCCCTGGCCTTTGCCGGCGCAGTCGGCATCACCGGCGCCCAGCAGCAGGGTGTCACCGGCGGGCCTGACGAAGAGCCGGCCAATCCCGGCATCGCGGTTGGTACGAACGCGATCTTCCAGGTGACGAACGGTGCGTTCAGCGCGGCCGACGGGTCCGGCAATTCGCTGACGGGCGGGCCGCTGTCGATCGCCTACCTGTTCGGCGTCGATATTGCCACCGTGACCCTGTCCAATCCGCGCGTGATCTACGACGCCGATCTGGACGCCTTCATCGTCTCGGAAACCGGCATCGTTGCCAATGCCGACGGGACGAAGTCGAGCAAGATCTATTTCGCGGTCGTCGGGGCCAGCGATCCGTCGCTGCCATTCAACAGCTACAGCATCGATACGAGCCAGGCCGTCACCGGCACCGCTGCTCCCTATTACGCCGATTTCGTGCAGATCGGCGCCGATGCGAACGGTCTCTATTTCAGCGGGAACATCTTCTCGATCGCCAAGGGCAGCTATGCGGGCGCTGCGATCTACGCGCTCTCCAAGGCCGCGCTTGCGGCCGGCCCGGCCACCGTGCCGCCGGTCGTCGAGATCCTGCTGCCGCAAGACTATACGGTGGCGCCGAGTGTCACCGCCCCGCATGCCACGGCCGTGAGCGCCAATGGCGGGACCGAGTATTTTGTCGAGACGCGCGGTGCCATCGCGGCCCAGGTCCGCGTCCTGGCGCTGCTCAACACCCAGTCGCTGAACAGTGCCAGCCCGGCGCTGCAGATTACCCACGCGGACGTGTCGAGCCTGCCCTATGCCCTCCCGGTGCCGGGCCAGCAGCCCAACCAGGTCGGCCCCTACGGCAAGTCGGTCGGCGCGACCGCCGCACCCGCCCTCGACAGCGGCCTCGACATCGTCACGTCCCCGGTCGTTCTCAGCCAGGGCAAGCTGTGGGCAACCGTCGCTACGTCGGTGTTCGACCAGAACTATGATCTCGAGAGCGGCATCGCCTATTTCGCCATCACGCCCGGTGCCAGCACCGTGGCGCAATCCCGTATCACCCAGCAGGGCTATCTGGCGGCGCCATCCTCCGGTGCCAGCCTGCTCAACCCGTCGATCGCGATGAACGCCAACGGCAAGGGCGCGATCGGCTTCACCTTGACCGGCCCGAACAATTTCCCGAGCGCCGGTTTCGCGCCGCTCGACGGCACCGGGGCTGTCGGTGCGGTCCAGGTGTCGGGTGCTGGTACCGCGACGGAAGACGGCTTCAGCGGTTATGCGCCATACGGCAACGTCGCGCTGTGGGGCAACTACAGCAGCGTCGCGGTCGATCCGACGAACGGTTCGCTGTGGCTCGCCAGCGAATTTATCCCGGATGCGACCGCTTACCCGCGCGACAAGAACGTGAACTGGGGCACGTTCGTCACGCACTATACGCCGTAAGCCTGCGGACTCGCCGGGCTCAAGACCGGGATCGTGCAACGATCCCGGTCCGTTCGGCGGTCGAGCATGTTTCCGGAATCGGGAAGCTTTCTCTCATGTCTGCCGTCATTGCCGAGACTTCGCCCGCACCTGAGATGCGGAAGCGCCGCCGCGAGCGCGGCTTCACCTTGCTCGAACTGCTCGTCGTCATCGCCATCCTGGGCCTCTTGGCGGCGCTCGTGGCGCCGCGCGTCATGACGCTGTTCGGCAATGCCAAGCAGAAGATCGCCCAGCAGTCGATCGGGCAGCTGAACGACGTGCTCGAGTTCTACCGGCTCGACGTCGGCGCCTATCCGACGTCGGACCAGGGGCTTCAGGCGCTGGTGACCCAGCCGTCCGGCGTCGACAATTGGCACGGGCCTTATCTCAAGGAGGCCCAGGCACCGGCCGATCCCTGGGGCCGGCCGTTCCAGTACCGCAGCCCCAGCAGCCGGACGGGGCTACCCTACGACATCTGCACCTATGGGGCGTCCGGCCAGCCGGGCGGCAGCGGCGAGAACGCCACGGTCTGCAATAACTAGCGCCGCGACAAGGCGACGGGACGGGTAAACCGGCCACCGACACACGCGTGTCACGAAAGGCCGAGTATGATCCCGGCCTCCAAGCTTCGGCAGACCTTGATCCGGACGTTTTGCGGTGCCCATGACCTCGTTTCCCAAGCGCCTCGTGCGTTCGATCGCGCTCGGCGCCGCCTCTTTTTCCGCCATGCTCGGCATCGGGCAACCTTCGCTACCGGCCGCCGCGAAGGACCTCGACTACCGTCCGGCGACGGCCGTGCCGCCGTCCTGGAACCGCTTTGCGCAGCTGGTGCAATACCGCTTCCAGCAGGGGCTCGGCGGCGATGACGAGGTCGCTCACCGCTTCCATGTTTTCCTCGAGAACCGGGTGCTCGACACGAAGACCGTGCCGGACAGCCTGATCGTCAAGGCCTGGATCGGCAAGGACGGCCGGGTCGAGAAGGTGACGTTCCCGGCGCTCGGCGACAGCCAGGCCGATGACGACCTCCGCACCATCCTGCTTCATGCGCCGATCGGCGAGGCGCCGCCGCCCGATATGCTGCAGCCGCTCCATCTCAGGCTTTCGCTCAGCATGCAGAGCTAGGTCTTTCTGCTGGCCGACCCGTTACCATATGCGGATCTTGACCCAAGACCCTCTCGTCAAAATTCAGGAGGCCGCATCATGAAGTGTCTCGTGGCAACGGCTTTTACCCTGTCCCTGTTGTTCTCGCCTTCGACCGTGGTACCGGCGCAAGCCCAAGAGGCTTCGAACGGCTCGGTCAGCCTCGGTCCCACCACGTCATCCGGCAGTGAGACCTGCGTCGAGGTCGAGATCGGCGGAGAAAAGGCGCCGGGCTTGAACTGTCTCAACCAAGAGCTCAAGCGCAAGGTCGATCGGGTCCAGCCCCCGCCGATCGGTGCCCCGCTCGATGCCCAGTCCCCGTCCGTGCGGGTCGGCACGTTCAACGAGACGGCGGTGAGCCAGCAATACGGCACGAATTTCGGCAAGTCGGTCGTGCCGCAGCGTCCGCCGACGCCGATCTACGCGTCACCGATCCATTAGCCGGCTCATGAAGCGGCTCGGGACGGTTGAAGGCGCGCATGGCAATGGGCCGGAGATCCGGCGGCTCGGGCGGGCAGTACTCTGTGGTCTGTTCCTGCTCGTCGGTGCCGGATCTCTCCCATCGGAGCGCGCGGATGCCGGCCAGGCCGAGCCGAGGAAATTCAGCATCCCGTCCCAGCCGCTCGCCGCGGCGCTCGACGCCTATTGCCTCGAGACCGGCGTGCAGGTGCTCTACGACAGCAAGCTCGCCGCCGGCCGGCGTTCCGGCAAGGCGGAGGGGGTGCTCACGCCCGAGGCGGCCCTGCGCGCCCTGCTTCAGGGGACCAATCTCGGCGTGCGCTACACGGCGTCGCACGACATCGTGCTGGCGCTCATCGCGCCGGAGGAGGTTCACGAGGCGCCACCACCGACGAGCGGTGCCACGCTTTTTCTTGATACGATTCATGTCGAAGACGGGGCGGCACTCGGTAGCCGGCCCGACTTCCGTTCCTATGCCGGCCTCGTCGAAGAGGCCGTGCAACGGGCACTTTATGCCGGTACGAAGACCCGCTCGGGCCGCTACGATATCGCGCTCAAGCTCTGGGTCGACCCGTCGGGATCCGTGATGCGCGCGGAGATTTCCCGCTCGACCGGCGACAGGGAGCGCGATGCGGCGATCACCGGCGCATTGCACGGCCTCGCCATCAGCAAGGCGCCGCCGGCCGGCATGCCCCAGCCGGTCAGTGTCGCAATCCTGGCCCATCCCCGATGACCGGCAAGGAGCGGCCGGAACCGTCCTGGGCGCTCGGCCAGATACCGCGCGGCCTCCAGGTCACTCATCTCGTGGCGATTGCCTTCTCGATGTCGATCCTGCTCGCGGTCGGGATCTATTGGCTGCGCCATGCGGAATTCGGGCCGGTCGCCCACGGTCCCGATGCGGCGGTGCAGGTCCAGCTTGTCCAGATCGGCCCGCCGACGCCGACACCACGGACCGTCGCCGCCGATACGCCTGCCGCGAACCCGCTGCCGCGCCCGACCGTCCCGATTGAGCCGGCGATCAAGCCAGTTGTCGAGAGACCGCCGGTGCCGCGTCCGGCCCCGACCGAGCGCCTCGCCCGTGTCGCCGCCGTCGATGTCGCGGCTCCGCCGGCCGCCCTTTCCGGCAGCCCGATCACGAGCAACGCAGCGGTCGATTTTCAGCGCGTATTGCAGGCCCATATCGAGCGGTATCACGAATATCCCGATGCGGCCCGCGCGGAGCGGCTGCAGGGCGCGGTTCAGGTGATCTTCACCTTGAGCCGGGGAGGCGACGTCATCGGGGTCTGGATCCGAACGAGTTCGGGGCACGAGATCCTGGACCAGGAAGCAATGGCCATGGTCCGGCGCGCACAGCCCCTGCCACCCATTCCGCGCGACCTGCCGGACCGCTTCACGGTCGTGCTGCCCGTGGAATTCTCCGCACCCTGATTTCAGGACCCCCGATTTCGGGGCGATGTCATCCGGTCACGTATCTGTCACTTTCGTCGCGTATAAGCTGCATCGGTCGCCAGCATCCACCCTGGCGAACATCCCGCAGGCCCTGGGCGTCTCTGCTGTGCGCGCCTCTCGCGGTCTGGGCATAATCCAGCACGAGTCGACCGGATGGCTGAAACAAGCCAGGCTACCCTGCGCCAGCTGTTTCTGGTTGGCTACGAAGATCTCAAGCGGCTATTGACCCGCCGGCTCGGTTCGTCTGACCTGGCTGGCGAAGCGCTGCAGGAGACCTATTTGCGGCTGGAGCGGGCGAGCATCGGTCCGGTGCGCAGCCCGCGCGCTTATCTTTATCGCACCGCGCTCAATATCGCGACCAATCGGCGCCTGGCCGAAAACCGGCATCTTTCCGTGTCGGAAGTGGAGACGCTGCTGAATGTCGCAGATGACGCGCCCGATCCCGCCCAAGTGGCAGAAGCGCGTTCCGAAATCGAAGCGCTGAAGCGCGCCGTGGCGGAACTGCCGGCGCGGCGGCGCGAGATCTTCCTGGCCGCATGGCGGGAAGAATTGCCGCATCAGCAGATCGCGGAACATCACGGCGTCACCGTCCGGACTGTGCAGATCGAGCTCAAGCATGCGCTCGAGCATTGTGCACAACGTCTCGGACGCTCACGAAAAAAGTGATTTCGCGGTTGGGGTGCCTGGATTGTCTCATGGATAGAGCTGACCACTGGGGCGGAAGGATGCGTTGCCCGTGATCACAGCGCCGCAAGAAGCGTTCGGGCCATGACAAACCCCGACGAAATCGTTGGCGCGCCCAACCCGCTGCAGGGCGAGGCCCTGGAGTGGGTCATCCGGCTGACGTCGGGTGCCGCGACGGCGCGGGATGCCGACGCGCTCCAGCAGTGGCGCGCGCAGAGCCCTGCGCATGCGGAGGCACTCGCGGAGGCCGTGGCGCTTCGGCGCACGCTTCGGCAGGCCGTCCTGGAACTCGATACGCAGCCGGACGACGACGTCCGTTCGGCGGTCGTTGTGCCGATGCCTCTGCGTCAGCGCGCGAAGGCCGTCATCGGGCGCCGGGCGCTCATCAAGGGAGCAATCGCCGCTTCGGTCGCGGGTTACATGGTGGCCCGCCCGCCGCTCGGCCTATGGCCATCGCTGGCTGAGCTCACCGCGGATTATCGGACCGGCGTCGGCGAGCAGCGACGGATCGCGCTCGCCCAGGGGATCGCCCTCCAGCTCAATACGCAGACGAGCGTCGCCGTGCGGCCGGCTGCGCATGAGCGTGTCGTTGAATTGATCACCGGCGAGGCCGCCGTCACGGCCGACGCTGCCGCATCGCAGCGCGTGGTGCTGGCGGCGGGGAACGGCCGCACCAGCGCCACTCGCGCCAGTTTCACCGTGCGCCGCAACGATGACGGTGCGTGCGTCACCTGCGTTGATGGCGCCGTGCAAGTTGAGCACCGCGGCCAGATCGTCTCGTTGGCGGCCTGGCAGCAGGTCACGTATACCGAGCGGGAATTCGGGTCTGTCATCGCCGTGGATCCGACGGTCGCCGCCGCGTGGCGCGACGGGCTGCTCGTTTTCCACGATACGCCGCTCAATCTCGTCATCGAGGAAGTCAATCGCTACCGGCCGGGCAAGATCGTGCTGACGGGATCCGAGCTCGGCGGGCGCCTCGTCAACGGCGTGTTTCACGTCGACCGCGTCGCCGGCATCATCGACCAGCTTCGGCAGCTGGGTGTCACAGTCACCATCCTGCCCGGCGGCATCGTGCTCGTGAGCTGACGCAAAAACTTCACGCAAGATTGCCGGTTCATTTTTCGCGCCCGCCCCGCGGCTCTTGTCTCAGGAGCAGGGGTGAGGGGGCCGATGGGTATTTCACAACGTCTTGCGCGCAGTTCTGCTGACGCTGGCTTGCCGCCTGCCGCTCGGGTGGGCGGCGCCGTGTCCGTGCCGCAGTCCATCGATCTTCGTGTGCCAACGGCTGTCTCGAGTGCGCCAGCCCGGAAGCGGATCCGCGACGCCGGTGAACCGGTGCTCGATGCCCACGAATTTGTCCGCCGCTTGTCGGTGCCTTGGGAGAAGGTCGATGAGGCAGCTGGTGTCGGTGCGCGCGTGGTTCGATCAGGGACGGCGGTCGCCAGAAACGGTCAGCCCCTGCCACCAGGGTCGTCCGGCCCTGAGGGGGCTCGAGAAGCTCCCGACCTTGATCGCCTATGCCTTGGGCAGCTGGGCCGTTCTCGGTCTTGCCGTCGCGATCATCTTCCTGGCCGCGCAGTCGTGATCCCGGATCAAGCAGCTTGGCAGGCGACGCAGAAGGGGCCTGCCGCGAAGTGCAGGGTTCGTGAGCTGTCGCAAAAACTTCACAAGAATAGCCAACTTATTTTTCGCTTCCACTCACCGGCTCTTGTCTCAGAAGCAGGGGTGAGAGGGTGATGGATACTTCAGGACATCGTGCAAGTGCTGGGGGGAGCGCAGGTTCGGCCGGCGGGCTCTTGGACGGGCTCTCGGGCGGGCTTTCGAGCCAGGATCGCTCGGCCGAACCTGCCATCAGCCCGTCATCGGCCGCAGCTACAACCGGCACGCCGATCCCAGTCACCGCTGCCAGCCGAACGAGGCACGGCATGCCGTGCATCAAGTGGCGTCCGTGCGCGGATCTGTCAGGCCATCCGGCGAACGATGATAAGCGAACTTATCGACGTGCTAGGCTAAATCGAGGGGGTTCTGTGGCCCGAACGTTCATTGATTCCACCGCACGCTGCGGCTGGGGCGTCGCTCTGCTGCTGATCGCCGGCTCGTTGTCCGCCGCTGAGGCGGCGGATGCGCCGCCGCAGGCCGCGGACAACGCAACGACGCCGCAGCCGTCCGCCGAGGCCGCGCCGGCGCCGCAGCCCATCGACATCAACGAATATCGTGTCGAGGGCGCTCATCTGCTGCCTGAAATCGAGATCGAGGAGGCGGTCTATCCGTTCCTCGGTCCCAATCGTACGACCGACGATGTCGAGCATGCCCGGGCCGCGCTCGAGAAGGCCTACAACGTCAAGGGCTATCAGACGGTTGGGGTCGAGATCCCGCCGCAGCAGGTCAAGGACGGCGTCGTCACCCTGAAGGTCGTCGAGGGCAAGGTGGGGCGGCTGCGCGTCAAGGGCGCGCGCTACTTCACGCTCGATGAAATCAAGGCCGAGGCCCCGTCGCTCGCCGAGGGCACGGTGCCGAACTTCAACGATGTCTCCAAGGATATCGTGGCGCTCAACCAGCAGCCGGACCGCAAGGTCACGCCGGCGCTGCGCGCCGGTACCACGCCGGGGACCGTCGATGTCGACCTGAATGTCGAGGATACGTTCCCGCTTCACGGCAGCGTCGAGCTCAACAACCGCTATAGCCAGGGCACGTCGGATCTCCGGCTCAACGCCTCGGTGCATTACGACAATCTCTGGCAGCTCGGCCATTCGCTGAGCTTCAGCTATCAGGTTGCGCCGGAGAACACCAAGGATGCCCAGGTCTTCTCCGGCTCCTACCTGGCGCGCCTGCCGGAGGTGCCGTGGTTGAGCTTCCTGCTCTACGGGCTGCATTCCGACAGCAACGTCTCGACCCTGGGCAGCACCAACGTCGCCGGGCGCGGCTCGGTCATCGGGACGCGCGCCGTCATCACGCTGCCGAGCGAAGAGGGCTTCTTCCATAGCCTCAGCGTCGGCTTCGACTACAAGAGTTTCGACGAAAACGTCAGTCAGGGCAGCGGCCAGTTCGCGAGCCCGATCACCTATTATCCGCTGAACGCGACTTATACAGCGACCTGGCAGGGCGATACGTCCCAGACGCAGCTCAACGCCGGGGTCACGTTCCATACGCGCGGGCTGGGCAGCAGCCCGGAGGAATTCGACGCCAAGCGCTTCCAGTCGGGCGGCGACTTCATCTACTTCAAGGGCGACCTGTCTCGCACCCAGGATCTGCCGGGCGACCTGCAGCTGTTCGGCAAGGTCCAGGGGCAGATCGCGAGCCAGCCGCTCGTCAACAGCGAACAGATGAGCGGCGGCGGCCTCGACACGGTGCGCGGCTACCTCGAGTCCGAAGTGCTGGGCGACAACGGCCTGCTGGGTTCGCTCGAGCTCCGCAGCCCGTCGCTCAGCCCCTGGATCGGGCCTGCCGTGGACGAATGGCGGTTCTACGTCTTCACCGAAGGCGGGACGCTGTCGATCAACGCGCCCCTGCCGCAGCAGCGCTCGACTTTTGACCTGTCGAGCTTCGGCGTCGGCAGCCGGATCCGGCTGCTCGGGCATCTGAACGGCGCGCTCGATCTGGGTGTGCCGATGAGTACGCAAGTGGTGACCCGCGCGGGCGATCCGCGCCTCGATTTCCGTGTCTGGACCGAATTTTAACGCGATCGAACGATCTGCGGTGGGGGATATGCAATGCAACGTTGGGCCTCAAGATTCCTTCTGGTCATGCTGCTCGGCCTGTGCGCCGGGCTCACGCTCCGGCCGGGCGCGGCCTATGCCTGGTGGAATGACGACTGGTCGCTGCGCAAGAAGATAACGATCGACACGAGCGCGACCGGCGCCGGCATCAACGATCCGATCGGCACCACGCCGGTGCTGCTGCGTCTGCATGTCGGCAACTTCAAGTTCGACGCGGCGAACCAGGACGGCAGCGACCTTCGCATCGTCGCCGGCGACGACAAGACCCCGCTCAAGTTCCACATCGAAAAATACGATGGGCTGCTGGGCGAGGCCTTTGTCTGGGTCAGCGTTCCGGACTTGAAGCCGGGCGCCAAGACGGATCTGTGGCTCTACTACGGCAACAAGAAAGCCGCGGATGGCCAGGATACCAAGGGCACTTACGACGCGGACACGGTGCTCGTCTATCACTTCGGCGAGCATGGTAGCCCGGCCCATGATTTTTCGGCCTGGGGCAACAATGCGCAGAGCGCCGGCCTGCCCAGCGACGGTTCGCTGATCGGCCCGGGGCTGCGCCTCGACGGCCAGACGAACGTGACGCTGCCGGCCTCCGCCTCGCTCACCTGGGCCGACGGTGCCGCCGAGACATGGTCGGCCTGGCTCAACGAGACGGCGCTCCAGGCGAACGCCACGCTGTTCAGCCGGCGCGACGGGGCCAATGCACTGCGCATTGGCGTCGACGGTGGCGTGCCCTTCGTCGAGGTCTCGACGGCCGGCGGGACTCAGCGCACGGGTGCCGGCAGCCCGATCGCAGCCGGCACTTGGCACCATCTGGCCGTCGTCACGGGCTCGCAGATCGCGCTCTATCTCGACGGCAAGCCGTATGCGACGCTGAACGCACCGCTTCCGGCGCTGGCGAGCGCGGCTCTCCTGGGCGCGGACGCTGCCGCGGCACAAGCTGCTCCGGCGGCGGCCCCGGCGGCGACGGCCCCGGCGGCGGATGCGCAAACGGCAGCCCCGGCGCCAGCCGCGCCGTCGGCCGGGTTCGCCGGCGAGCTCGATGAACTCGAGATCTCGAAGGTCGCCCGCCCGGTCGGCTACATCAAGGTCGCGGCCGTCGGCCAGGGCGGCGACGCGTCGGCGAAGTTCCTCACCATCGGCGGGGACGAGGAAACCGCGAGCTGGCTCAGCGGCTATCTGGCGGTGATCCTGAGGTCCGTCACGCTCGACGGCTGGGTGGTCATCGGCATCCTCGCGATCATGGCGGTGATCAGCTGGATCGTGATGGCGGACAAGGCTGCCTACGTGAGCCGCGTCGCCAAGGGCAATACGCTGTTCCTCGACCGGTTCCGGCACGTTGCCGCCGATTTGACCATCCTGGACAACGACGACGTCACGCGGATGGGCGGGCTGATCAGCCAGGCCGACCTGCGCTCGATGCGCCACTCGTCGCTCTACCGGATCTATCATATCGGCGCCGGGGAGATCCGGCACCGCTTCGCCGGCCAGGCGGAGCAGCAGGCAAAGGTTCTGTCCGGTCCGTCGATCGCGGCGATCCGGGCCGCCCTCGACACCGGTCTGGTGCGCGAGACGCAGCAGCTCAACCGGTTGATGGTCATCCTGACGATCGCGATCTCGGGCGGACCGTTCCTGGGCCTGCTCGGCACGGTGGTCGGCGTGATGATCACGTTTGCTGCGATCGCACAGTCGGGCGACGTCAACGTCAACGCCATCGCCCCCGGCATCGCGGCCGCCCTGGTCGCAACCGTGGCCGGCCTTGCCGTCGCGATCCCCGCGCTCTTCGGCTACAACTACCTGATTTCCCGGATCAAGGACTCGACCAGCGACATGCAGGTCTTCGTCGACGAGTTCGTCACGAAGATGGCCGAGTTCTATCGCGGGCACTCCGGCCAGCAAACGATCGCGGCGGAGTAAGCCCCCATGCAGCTCCAATCCGACAGCAAGCCGTACGACGACATCAACATCACGCCGATGTTGGATCTGGCGTACGTCCTTCTCGTGATCTTCATCATCATGACCACGGCGTCGGTCCAGGGGATGAAGGTCAATCTGCCCCATGCGAGTGCTCAGCCGAGCCTGGCCAAGCCGACGACGAAGGCGATCACCATCACCAATGACGGGAAGATCTTCCTCGATACGGTGCCGGTGAGCCTGCCGGAACTGGAGCAGCGCTTGACGCAGCAGAAGGCGCTGACGCCCGAGTTCCCGGTCGTCATCAAGGGGGACGGCCAGACCCAGTACCAGAGCGTCATGGACGTGCTGGATCTGCTCGGCCGGCTCAGCATCACCCAGGTCGGCCTCGCGACCAAACCGCTCGTGAAGTGAGGGATCCCGCCGTGGACCAGCGCGAGCAACAGGGCTTCCTTCGACGGCACGGCGCCGCGATCGGCGCGGGCACGGCGGCCCTGCTGGTCGTCGTCCTTGCCGTCGTCTTCCTGCGCACCGGCGATGACGCGCCGGTGCGCCGGGTGCAGGAGCTGCAGATCGTCAACGTCGTTCCGCCGCCACCACCGCCGCCGCCGCCACCGCCGCAAGAAGTTCCGCAGCCCAAGATGATCGAACAGCCGACCATCAAGGAGCCGGAGCCGAAACCGGAAAAGCCCATCGAGAGGCCCAAGGAGGCCCCGCCCAAAGCAGCGGAGGCGCCGCCGACCGGGCCGCTCGGGCTCGATGCCAAGGCGGATGGCCCCGGCGACGCCTTCAACCTTGCCGGCAATCCCGGCGGCAACGGGTTGCTGGATGGCGGCGGGGGCGGCAGCCGCTGGGGCTGGTACGCCTCGATGGTCCAAAGCCAAATCGAGGATGCGCTGCGCGAGAACAAGAAGACGCGCAATGCCCGCCTGCGCATCGAGTTGCGGGTGTGGGCGGACGATACCGGCCGGATCGAGCGGGTTCAGCTCGTCTCCTCGTCCGGCGACGCGGCGCTCGACGACACGGTCAGCCGCGAGGTGTTGCCGGGCCTGAAGCTCCGCGAGCCGCCGCCCAAGGATATGCCGATGCCGATCGTCATGCGCGCGACCGCGCGGCGGCCGAGCTGAGGAACTGCATCGCTACAAGCGTAGCTCAAATTTTTCGGGGGACCGATGTCGTATAGAAAGCAAATTGCCCGGCGCCGATCGACACCGCTCGTGGCACTTCTCCTGTGCACGACCGCCGTCATGCCTCTCGCCTTCGCGGCCAATCCCGCGGCGGCGCAGACGGCGCCTGCGGGGTCGGACCTGGCCAATGCCAAGCTGCTCGACCTTCTGGTGAAGCGCAAGATCCTGAGCCGGGCCGAAGCGAACGAGCTGCTCAAGGAAGCGTCCGGCGGGGCGCAGGCCACGCCGGCGAAGCGCGCTGCGCCCACGGCACCGGCGGCCGTCGCGGCGGCTGGTGCCGCCACAGGGGCGGTTGCCGGCAATGCGGTGACGACCACGCCGCCGGCCGACGGTGCGGTTCACGTCACCTACGTGCCTGAGATCGTGAAGAAGCAGCTGCGCGACGAGATCAAGCAGGAAGTCATGGCGCAAGCCAAGGACGAGCATTGGGCTGCGCCCGGCACGTTCCCGGACTGGGTGTCCCGCCTGCATGTCTACGGCGACATGCGTGCCCGCTACGAGGGCGACTTCTTCCCGAGCGGCAACGACAATACCGGCGGCCATCCGAACTTCAACGCCATCAATACCGGCAGCCCGTACGACACCTCGCGGGCCAACCAGAATTTCCCGCCGCAGCTCAACGTCGACCAGGAACGCAACCGCTTCCGCATTCGCGCCAGGCTCGGGGTGGATGCGGATCTCGGCGACGGCTTCTCGGCCGGTATCCGGCTCGCCTCCGGCGAGAATGATTCGCCCGTGTCCGAGAACCAGACGCTCGGCAATGCCGGCGGCGGGCAGGGCGGGGACTTCGCCAAATACGCCGTTTGGCTCGACCGCGCCTTCATCACGTACGCACCTTGGCAGGACGAGCAGCAGGCGCTGTCGGTCACGGTCGGCCGCTTCGACAATCCGTTCTTTGCGACCAACCTGCTCTGGGCGGACGATCTCAGCTTCGACGGCGCTGCCGTGTCGGGCAAATACGAAGTCGTGGACGGTGTCACGCCGTTCTTCACGGTCGGCGCGTTCCCGGTCTTCAATACCGACTTCAATTTCGCCACGAACCAGCCGGCCAAAACCCCGAGCCGCGACAAGTGGCTCTACGCCGCGCAGGCCGGCGCCGACTGGAAGATCGATCACGACAGCAAAGTGAAGCTGGGCGCCGCCTACTACGACTTCCAGAACCTGGAAGGCCGGACGTCCAGCCCCTGCATCGTCAACAGCTCCGCCGACAGCTGCGACACCGACGATACGCGGCCGAGCTTCGCCCAGAACGGCAATACCTACTTCCCGCTGCGCAATATCGTTGCGACCTCGAACAACAATTTCGGCACGACCAATCAGCTGCAATACTTCGGGCTGGCGACGCCGTTCCGGGATGTTGCGGTCACCGGGCGGTACGACTTCAGCCATTTCGACCCGATCCATCTCTGGTTCGACGCCGAGTTCGTGAAGAACCTTGCGTTCAATCGGGCGGATATCGCCAGCAAGGCGATCAACAACCGGGCGGGAACAACGGACGGGTCGCTCGGCGCGTTCGAGGGCGGCGATTCCGGCTACTACATCAACCTGTCCGCGGGGGCGCCGACCATGGCGCAGCGTTGGGACTGGAACGTCAACGTCGGCTACAAGTATCTCGAGTCGGACGCGGTGCCTGACGCCTTCACCGATTCGGACTTCGGCCTCGGCGGCACCAATCTCAAGGGCTACATCGTCGGCGGCAACCTTGCGCTGTCCAAGAACGTCTGGACGCGCCTGCGCTGGCTCAGCGCCGACAATATCTCCGGCTCGCCGTTCAAGACCGACGTTGTCCAACTCGACCTCAACGCGAGGTTCTGACCATGCGTCGATCCCATGTCATCTTCGCCGCCTGCGCGCTTGCCACCGGTATCCTGCCGCTGGCACCAGCGCGGGCGGATGGCGATACGGAGACGCGCCTGCGCGAGGCCCTGCGCAGCGCGATCTCGCAGGTTCGCTCGCTCGAGGACCAGCAGGCCGCGCTCCAGGCCAAGCAGGCCGAGAGCGACAAGCAGAACGAAGCGCTTCGCCAGCAGGTCGACGGCCTGACGAAGCAGCTTGCCGAAGGCAGTGGTGCTAAGCCCGCGAGCCATAAGGGCGAGGACCAGGCCGCCTACGAACAGGCGGTCGCCGAGTTCAACCGCAAGATCTCGGCTCAGAACGACGCGATCGGCAAGATGGGCGAGACCTTGGACAAGTGGAAGGCGGCCTACAACGAGGCCGCCACGGTTGCCCGAGCGAAGGAGGCGGAGCGGGCCCAGCTCGCGGGCAAGGTCGACGGGCTGGGCAAGCGGGCAGAGAGCTGCGAGGCGAAGAACACGGCACTGTTCAAACTCGGAAACGAGATTCTTGACCGCTACGCCGGTGTCGATATCGGCGATGCGCTCGGCGCCAGCGAGCCCTTCATCGGAACGAAACGAGTCGAGTTGCAGAATATCGCCCAGGACTACCAGGACAAGCTTCTCGATCAGAAGGCAACACCATGATCATGTTATCTGGGATCATGTTATCCGGGCGGCGCTTTGCGAAGGCGAGGACAGGAATGCTGGCCTCGCTGCTGGCTCTGGCGAGCATTACCGGCGCGCGAGCCGACGACAACGATGTCATCGCTCGTGCCGGTGATATCGAAGTGAAGGCCGCCGATATCCGCGCCTATCTCGAAGCGCTCGACCCCCGGGAGCAGGCGGTGATCGCCCGCAACCCGGCGACGCTCAGCCAGTCGGTGCGCCTCCTTCTTGCCCAGCGCGCGCTCCTGAACGAGGCGCTCGCCAAGAAATGGGATCAGGAGCCGGCCGTGGCGGCTCAGCTTCAGCGGGTCCGGGAGGGCGCGATCGTCGAGACCTACTTGCAGTCGGTCTCGAAACCGCCGGAAGGCTATCCGAGCGAAACCGAAATCTCGGCCGCCTACGAGGCCAACAAGACGGCATTCCTGGTGCCGCGCCAGTTCCACGTGGCGCAGATCTTCGTCGCGGTGAGCGAAGATGCCGACAAGGCGGCCCAGGACAAGGCACGCAAGAAGCTCGACGCGATCCAGGCGAAGCTCAAGCAGAAGGGCGCCGATTTCGGCGCCGTGGCCCAGTCCGACTCCGACGATGCGGAGACGGCAAAGAACCACGGCGAACTGGCCTGGCTGCTGGAGACCCAGCTCAGGCCCGAAATCCGCAAAGCGGCTGCCGGGCTTGCCAAGGATGCCGTCTCCGAACCGGTCCGGCTCGACGATGGCTGGCATCTCGTCAAGCTGCTCGACACCAAGCCCGCGCATACCCGCACGTTGAGCGAGGTCCACGACCAGCTTGCGCAGCAGATGCGGGCCCAGCGGGCGCTCGAGAATCGCCGGGCCTACATGGCGAAGCTCGTGGAGCAGGACCAGCCGGCGATCAACGAACTGGCACTTTCAAAGCTCCTGCCCAGTCTCGCCAAGGAGCCTGCGATCCGTTGATACCCGGGCGCTGCCCGTTTACCGCCGATCCCGGCGAACTCGTTCATGGACCCGGCCCTAACGGCCGGGTCTGCCAGCAGACAGAATGCGCAATTTGGAATCGATCATGACCGACACGCTCATCTCTTCCCTGACCGTCGACGCACTTCGCGAATTCCTGCATCAGGCCGGCTATCGTGCCGAAGTCGTCGCCGATCAGCCGAACCTGCCCGTCCTGCGCTCGGCGACCGGCGGCATGCCGTTCGACGTGCGGCTCAACAATCGCCTTGCCGGCGACATGGCGGCCTATGCCGACATGACGTTGATGGCTGGCCTACAGGTCCAGGGCGAGCTCGCGCTCGGCGTGATCAACGACTGGAACAATGCCCGGCGCTTCGCCCGCCTTCGCCTGCTGCAGGGCCATCTCATTCTCGATATGGACGTCAGCGTGCTCGGCGGCGTCTCGCCGGCGCATCTCCGGGCGAAGCTCGAGCTCTGGGATCGGCTGATCCATGACCTGCTCGCCTACCTGCGCGAGTTGGCCGCCAAGAATGCCGCGCCGGAGGCGTCGGTCGGCACGGCGTCCCAGAAAGACGAGCAGGTCGCGCCCGCGGCGTAAGCCCGATCATCCGAACGTTGCCGCCGGTCGGCGCGGGCTGGCGCCGCGGGAGCCCTCCTGCGGCGCCAGCCTATCGGGAAAGAGGGATCATGAGAGAACCTGAGCTGAAGCCGGGGCAGGTGCCTGAGCCCGTCCACGCGGCGGACGACGCAGGGCCCGTCTATCCGGCAGGCGGCTTCGTTTCTTACGCGCAGAATGGCGAGGACGTCCTGCTTTGGCGCGCGTTGCACCGTCTGCCGAGCGGCTTCTACATTGATGTCGGCGCTCAGGATCCCTGCAAGGACTCGGTCACGCGCGCCTTCTACGAGCGCGGGTGGCGCGGCATCAACATCGAGCCGGTCTCCGATCATTATGAAAAACTATGCCGGGACCGGCCGTACGATATCACGCTGCAACTGGCACTCGGCGCGGAGCCCGGCTTCGCCACTTTCTACGAAGTTCCCGACACGGGGCTCTCGACCATGGTCGAGACCATTGCGCTCAAACATACGCAGGACGGCCACGCCGCGATCCGGCGAAACATCGAAGTGAGAACGCTTGCGAGCATCTGCGAAGAGCTCGTCGATGGCGACATTCACTTCCTCAAGGTCGATGTCGAGGGGTTCGAGCGGCAGGTCTTGCTGGGCGCCGCGTTCGATCGCTTCCGCCCCTGGATCGTGCTGGTAGAGGCCACGAAACCGAACAGCCCCGTGAGCACGGCTGACCAGTGGGAAGACCTGCTGCTGGCGGCCGGCTATGCTCTGGTCCATTTCGATGGGCTGAACCGGTACTACGTCGCCGCCGAGCGATCCGAGCTGAAAGCGAGCTTTGCTGCGCCGCCGAACATATTCGACGGCTACCTGACGGCGGCGACCGTCGAGTTGGGCCACGGCCTGGAGGCAACGCGCCGCGACCTGGAAGGCCGTCTCGCCGGGACCGAGGCGCAGGCACAAGAGCTGCGGAGTGAGCTTCACAAGTCGGCACGCCGCCTGGAAGCCTGCGCTGCCGAGCTCGCCGAGGCCGAGACGCGGGCCCAGGAGCTCAAGAGGCAGGCGTACGAGCTCCGGAACGAGATCTTCCATTCTGAGCGACGCATCGTCGCGATCTACGAGAGCACGTCCTGGAAGCTCACGGCCCCCATCCGCGCGCTGAAGCCCCTCGCCATGACGATCCGACGGCTGCTGGGCCGGGTGCTCGGCGATGGGGAGGTCGGGGCGCGGGGGTAACCGGACGGCGCCCTCGGGCGTGTCGCGGACCCGTCGTCAACCGTTTGGTGAGGAGCGCCGCGATAGGCTTATGACCCGAGCAGATGGGGTCTCGAGGAGACGACGGAACCCGCCGGGCGCGCCCGACGCGCCGAACTCTGCAGTAGGAATGCTCAGGAAGCGCGGCGACGGACCAGCAGCATGACTTTGACCGTATTGGAGAGACTGCTGAGGCGGCAGGCTTGCGGTCCGCGCCGGGGCCGACGCGTCATCATGACCGCCGGCATCGCGGCAGCGCTCGCCGCCTGTGCCAGAGGCTCGCCGCCAAGCCCGAACGGCGAGCCTCTGGCCGCGGCAGCGCACGTCTCTGAACCTGACGTTGAGTTGAACGGGACAGGCTTCTTCGTCGACGCGCACGGCCATCTGCTCACCGCCAACCATGCCGCGGACGGGTGCTCGGCGCTCTACGTCGTCAAGGAAGGGCGGACGTTCGCGGCTGAGATCGTGGCGCAGTCGCCGGCCCACGACATTGCGATCCTGAAGATCGGGACGACACAAGGTCTGCCGGCGGTCTTCGCGCGTTCCGGGCATCCGACGAGCGATACCCTGGTCTTCACGGCCGGCTACCAGACGCTGCCGGCCGTGCTCGCCCGCGGCGGCAGCCTGTTCAACGCGGTGGTGCGGGGCGGCGGCGAGCCGGACGGCGAGATCGAGCTCGTGTCGGACGCGACCCACGGGGCAAGCGGGGCGCCGGTGTTGAACGCGAACGGTCTCGTCATCGGCATCGTCACCACCAGGCTCGACGGCCAGCATGTCATCGCGACGGACGCCGATGCCGCGAAGGCGCTGCTGGCCGCCAATCACATCGCCTTCGAGCAGGATGACCGGCCGCAGCTGAGCCCGCTGCAGGACCGTGCTGCCCGGGCAGAGACGATCTCGACCGGTGTGACCTGCTTCAAGCGTCGCTGAGGTTCCGACGCCGCTCCTTCCTGCGTGGGCTCCTGGTTTCGGGCTACGAGGACCTGAGGCGGCGGCTTACCCGTCGTGCTTCAGGACCAGCATCTTCTCGTGGGCCATCTCTTTCATGGTCCACGGAATGCCGCCGACGCCATAGCCGGATTGCCGGCGCCCGGCGAACGGCATCCAGTCGGTGCGGAACGCGGTGTGGTCGTTGATCATCACCGCGGACGCGTCGAGCCGCTGGGCCGCGCGGAGCGCGGGGCCGATGTCGCGCGAGAAGACGCTCGCCTGGAAAGCGACCGGCAGGGCGTTGGCGATGTCGATCGCCTGGTCGAGTTCCTCGAACCCATAGACGCAGGTCAGCGGGCCGAACACCTCGAATTCGGAGACCTTCGCGTCCGCCGGCGGGTCGAGCAGGATCGCCGGCTTGAGCGTGGTCCGGGACAGGCGGCCTCCGCCGATCAATTGCGTGCCACGGCCCACGGCTTCCTCGATCCAGGACGCCACGCGATCCGTCTCGCGCGGCAGGATCAGCGGCCCGACCTCCGTCTCCGGCAGCAAGGGATCGCCGACGCGCAAGGCCGCGACCCGCGCCGACAGACGCTCGACGAACTCGACCTTGATCGCCGCATGGACGAAGATGCGCTGGACCGAGACGCAAACCTGTCCCGCGTGGTAGTAGCCGCCCTTCACGATCGGCTCGATGATCGCATCGAGGTTGGCGCTCCGATCAACGATCACGGGGGCGGCCCCGCCGTGCTCCAGCGCGCAGCGCGTGCCCGGTGCCAGTTTGCTGCGCAGGTGCCAGCCCACGCGGGCGGAGCCGATGAAGCTCAGGAACGCCACCCGCGGATCCGTCGCAAGCCGTTCCGCGAGTGCATTGTCCTCAGTGATGAGCGTCTGGCACCACGCCTCGGGCAGGCCCGCTTCATGCAGCAGGGCCACAAGCTCGAGACATGAGAGCGGCGTCGGCGCCGCCGGCTTGACGATCACCGGGCAGCCGACGGCGATCGCCGGTGCGACCTGGTGAATGATCAGGTTGAGCGGATGGTTGAACGCCGATATCGCCGCGACGACGCCGATGGGTTCTTTCGTCGTGAAGGCCCAGCGCCCGTCGCTGGCCGGCGTCAGGCCCATCGGAATCTCGCGGCCGGCGAAGTTTCTCAGCTCATCTGCGGCGTTGCGCAATCCATCGACAGCGCGTCGGGCCTCGACGAGCGCGTCGGTCAAAGGCTTGCCGCCTTCCTGCGCGATGAGCTTGGCGAACGCCTCGACCCGCCCTTCGAGCAGGCTTGCTGCGCGCTGCAGAATGGCGCCGCGCTGATGCGGCTTCAGCCACGCGTCGCGTGCGCTGAGCGTGCGGGCGGCGGTTGCGAGCTTGGTTTCGAGCGCCTGGGCGTCGTCCGCCGGGATCGCCTTGATGAGCGCCCGGTCGTAGGCCTGCACGACCTCGATCATCTCTGACATGGCCAATCTCCTATGTGAGCTCTCCTAGGTCACGGCCTAGGTCACCGGCAGCCGCTGATGCAGCTCGTCGACGAGAACCCGCTTGTTTTCCGAGTAGTCGATCGGCACGACGACGAGGTGGACGCCGCCGCCGGCAAACGCCGCCTCGAGCGCCGGCCTCAGTTCCTCGACCGCGCTTACTCTCGTCCCCTTTGCGCCATAGGCCTCGGCGTATTTCACGAAATCGGGGTTGTTGAAAGTCATGCCGTAGTCGGGGAAATGGTCGACCGCCTGCTTCCAGCGGATCATGCCGTACGCCTGGTCCTCGATGATGAGGACGACCAGATTGAGCTTCAGCCTGACGGCCGTCTCCAGCTCCTGGCTGTTCATCATGAAGCCGCCGTCGCCGCACACCGCCATGACGCGGCGGCCGGGATAGAGCAGCGCCGACATGATCGCCGACGGCAGGCCGGCGCCCATGGTGGCGAGCGCATTGTCGAGCAAGAGCGTGTTCGCGACCTGGGTGCGATAGTTTCGCGCGAACCAGATTTTGTACATGCCGTTGTCGAGGGCGAGGATGCCGTCCGGCGGCATGACCTGGCGGATGTCATGGACCAGCCGCTGCGGGGTGAGGCGCGCCTCCGTGGCGCGGGCGGCGACCCGGCTCAGGATCCCTTCCCGGAGCGGCAGGAGCGCCTGGGCATTCGGAATCTTGCCGGCAACCCGGTCGGCGAGGAGCCGGAGCGAGGGCCCAAGGTCGCCGATGACCTCCGTCTGCGGGAAATAGACCTGCTCGACGCTCGCCGGCTGGTAGCCGATATGAATGACCTGCGGGCCCTTTGCCCCCATGATGAACGGCGGCTTCTCGACCGTATCGTGGCCGATGGTGATGATGAGGTCGGCCCGCTCGATCGCCTCATGGACATAGTCGCGCTCGGAGAGCGCCGCCGTGCCCATGTAGAGCTCGGTGCCGCCCGGCACGGTGCCCTTGCCCATCTGGGTCGTGAAATACGGGATGCGCGACCGCACGACGAACTGAGCGAGGTCGGAACTGGAGCGCGGCCGTGACGCCGCGGCGCCGAGCATGACCAAGGGGCGCTCGGCCTTCATGATGAGCTCGGCCGCGCGATCGAGGGCGGCGCCGCTCGCCAGCGGGATTTCGACCGGATGGGGCGGGATCATCCCTGGGTCGACGGCCTCGGCTGCCGCGATATCCTCTGGCAGCTCGAGGAGAACCGGCCCGGGCCGCTCCTCCTCGGCGACGCGGAACGCCTCGCGCACGAGGGTCGGGACCATGGCCGGCGAGACGATCTGGCGCGACAGCTTGGTCAGGGGCTTCATCACGCCCACGACGTCCACGATCTGGAACTGTGCCTGCCGTGAGGACAGGATGCCCTTCTGGCCGGTGATCATGACCATCGGCATGGCGCCGAGCAGGGCGTAGGCTGCGGCGGTGGTGAGGTTGAGCGCGCCGGGCCCGAGCGTGGTCAGGCACACGCCGGGCTTGCCCGTGAGCCGGCCATGGGTGGCCGCCATGAACGCGGCCGCCTGCTCGTGCCGCGTCAGAACGAGCTCGATTGAAGATGTGCGGAGGGCCTCGACCACATCGAGGTTCTCCTCGCCCGGGATGCCGAAGATCCGATCGACCCCTTCATTCTCGAGGGCGGCAACCAGCAGTTCAGCGGCTTTCGGCATGAGCGATCTCCCAGTTCGTTTCGGTGTCTCGATCGACCCGGCATGGTCGCTCCAGGCGCCTCGTGCCGCAAACGAACTTGTTCGGCTGGTCCCATGCATTGCTGCGGGGGGCTTTGCCCCGGCCGGTTCTGCTTTCGAAATCATGCAATGCTGCATGGCCATTGCCGCCGTTCCCGTTTATGGATCTCGGCCAACAGCGGCGCAAAATCAAGCGAGGCGGAAAGCTGGCGATGGCGCGGCTGCGCCGATCGACCGTGGTCGCTCGCCTGGCCGCGATCCTTGGTGCCCGGGGGCGGCAACCTCATGCGCCGAAGGGCGCGCTCGCGATTTTCCACCCCCCAGATTCGATTCGCCAATCCGCAGACAATTGACTCTCCGAGAGCGACAAGCCACTTTCCGCGCGCAAAATCCGCGGGTCCGCTTGAATCGCGCACGCAGCCGAACAGTGAAGATCGGCCGCGGGCGTTTGGCTATTCCACGCCGACAAGGGCGAGGGCATCGCGATTTTTTTGAGTACGCGGGCTGTTTCTGGTGTGTCCGTACCTTGGAGACCTGTATGCGTCGATTGGCCGTTTGTTTTGCGTTCGTTAGTCTGCTTGGTGCCTGTGCTACTCCGTCCCAACCGGTCGCGCCCGCTCAAGAAGATCACAGCGGCGAGGTCAAGGGACTGCTCGCGCAAGACAACATCGACCCGCTGACCGCCTATCTCGACCAATATGCCGACGATGCCGGCCGAGCCTCCGCCGTGGCTGAAGTCCGTACGGAGCGGGACAAGCGCTGCGCCGCCGTCGCGAAGCTCTATGATGGCCGCGAGAAGACGCCGGCGAACGCGGCGCGCCTCAGGACGGCCTATCGGCACTCCTGTCCCGCGGTCGTCGAGGTTTTCCAGCGCCAGGTCGCGAAGGCCGTCCGCAACACGCCGGCCGCCGCCGCACCGGCGCCGGAATCCGCACCCCCTCCGGCGGATGCGCCGGGCCCCGCCGCTGCGATTGCGCCGTCTGGCGCCATCGCCGGGCAACTGCTCGACAATTGCTATCTGCTTGTCAGAATCGAGAATTATCAGGAGGCGCTCGACGCCTGCGCCAAGCCGGCGGAACTCGGCGACGCCAAGGCTGAGGACGGCATGGCCGTGAGCTTCCGCGCCTTGCGGAAATATCCGGATGCGCTCGTCTGGGCGCGGCGGGCCGCGGCTCAGAACCTGCCCGACGGCGAATACCAACTGGGCGATCTGCTGCATCGCGGCGCCGGCACGGCCAGGGACGATGCCGAGGCGCTGCGCTATTTCCAGAAGGCCGGTCAAGAGGGCGTTGCGGAAGCGCAATATGCCGCGGGTTCGATGGTTGCCCGTGGCGAGGGGACGGCGCGCGACGACGCCCAAGCGCGAGCCTGGTACGCGCTCGCGGCCGACCAGGGCTTCGCCCGCGCGGAATTGTCGTTGGGCGAGATCTATGCGACCGGCACGGGTGTGGCGCCGGATGCGGAGCAGGCCCGGATCTGGTTGACCAAGGCCGCCGGCCAGGGCCTCGCCCAAGCCCAGCGGGAACTGGGCGAACTCTACATGGGCGGTCGGGGCATCCCGGCCGATGATTACCAGGCCTATGTGTGGTTCAGCCTGGCGGCCCTCAATGGCGACGCGGCGGCGGCGGCGCCGCGCGATGTGGCCGCAGCCCGGCTGACATCCGAGCAGATCGACCAGGCCCAGCACCAGATCCGGCGAACGATGGAAGACAAGCGATGATGCGAGCGCTGCTGACGTTCCGGCGCCGGTTGGGCATCGTGAGGGCCGGTGCCGCAGTGGCGGGGCGACGGCCGGTGATGCGCTCCGAAAAGACGCTCATCATGCTGATCCTGCTGGTGCTGGTCGGGCTGTTCATCGTCGGCACCGGCGTGATGTCCAGCCTCGACCTGCGCTATTCCCAGTCCGCCATGTCGGCACTGCGCCTGCGCCAGATCAAGGACACGTTCTATGCCAACCTCGACCGGATCGACGCCCGCTTCAAGCTGATGGAGAAGAACGCGGCCGCGCTGGCGCGGCTGGGTGCTGCGGTCGGCAAGGACGTGCGCCCTGAGGCCGGGGCTGAAATCCGGGCCGCGGTCGGGAAGGAGGCACGGGATTTCCCGGAGGCGCTCGGCGGCGGGATCTGGTTCGATCGACCAATGGATGGTCGGCCGGCAGATGGCCGCTCCGATGCCGAAGCCCCGAGCAGCTACGCCTATTGGCAGAACAAGTCGTCCGTTGCCGTAAAGGATGTCGGGGCCGACAAGACTTACGACTACACCCATCAGGAATGGTACCTGGCGGCGCTGCCCGCCGGCTGGGACAGAGGCAAGCCGCGGCCGGAGGATTTCTATTGGACGCCGGTCTATAACCACGCGCTGTCGCCGGCCGCCGTGGTGAGTGTGGTCACTTATATCCGCAACGGGGCGGGGCAGATCGTCGGGCTCGCGACCTCGGACCTCAAGGCCAAGGACCTGATCGAGCTGGTCAGCAACGTCGACGTGACGCCGGGCAGCTTCGCCTTCCTGATCGACGGCCGCAGTCACAAGCTCACCAACCTGTCACGCACGGCCGATTCGCCCACGACCCAGGCTGTGCTGGCCCAATTGTCGTTCGACGGCTTCGCGAGCCCCGCCCTGTCGTTGAGCGAGCACGCCGGCGGGGAACTGCGTCCGGCGTTCGAGACCAGGAAGATGCAGGCGGATGGGCGCGACTATACCGTCTTCTTTTCGAAGAACCGGGCCGGGATGATCTTCGGCATCGGCGTGCCGCAGGACGAAATCGATTCGGTCCTGGAGCCGATGCGCCAAAGCAATCTCGAGATCGAAATCGGCACCACCCTGGTGCTGGTCATCCTGTCCGGCATCATTCTCTATTGCGTCAACAAGATCATGGGTCTGCTCGAGACGCTGTACCTCGATCCGTTGACGGGCCTCGGCAGCCGAGCCCGGCTGCTGCGCGACCTCGAAGGACGGCGGCAAGCGAGCCTGATCGTGGTCAATGTCGACGCGTTCAAGGAAATCAACGACTTCTACGGTCACGCCTGTGGCGACGAGATCCTGCGGGCGGTTGCCGGCTATCTGCGGGATTTCGCGGATCTCGACATGACGAGAGGCAAGGTCGAGGCCGGTCTCTACCGATTGCCGGGCGACGAGTTCGCGCTGCTGATCCCGGAAGAGCTGGAGCCGCAGGCGGTGCGCAGCCTGATGGGCGATCTCGGCGCCTTCATCGCTGCCCGGGAAATTCTCTGGGAAGGGCAGCCCGTCACCTTGAACGTGACCCAGGGCGCAGCCGTGATCGATCCCGAGGCGCACCCGGCCGCCATCACGGCCGAAAATCTGCTGTCCTCGGCGAACATCGCGCTCAAGCAGGCCCGCACGCACAAGAGAAATTACCTGCAGTACGATTCCGAGATGAAGATCCGGGAACGCTACATGCTGAACCTGACTTGGGCGAAGCGCCTCAAGGTGGCACTGCAGGAAGATCGGATCGTGCCGTTCTTTCAGCCGATCCTGAACAATCGCACGGGCCGGATCGAGAAGTTCGAGTGCCTGGTGCGCATGCTCGACGAAAACGGCCAGGCGGTGCCGCCGGGTGAATTCCTGCAGATCGCCAAGAAGCTCAGGCTCTATCGCGAGCTCACGCGGATCATGGTGGACAAGAGCATCGCCCGGTTCGAAGGGCAGGACTACGGCCTGTCGCTGAACGTGTCCTATGAAGACCTGACGGATGCGGAGACGGTCGAGTTCATCAAGAGCCGGCTCAAGCGGTCGAGCCTGGCCCATCGCGTGACGTTCGAGATCCTGGAATCGGAGGGCGTGCAGAACTACGCGGCGATCCGCGCGTTCATCGACGACGTGAAGCAGCTCGGTTGCACCATCGCCATCGACGATTTCGGGGCCGGATACTCGAATTTCGAACATATCCTTCGGCTGAACGCCGATCTGATCAAGATCGACGGCAGCCTCATCCGCAACCTAGACAATGATGCGAACGCCTGGATCGTGACGCGCGGCATCGTGCAATTCGCCCGGGATCTAAACATGCAGACGGTCGCCGAGTTCGTGCATTCCCCGGCGATCCAGGAGAAGGTGCGGCAACTGGGCATCGATTTCACCCAGGGCGCCCACATCGGCATGCCCGCGGCGGCATTGCGGTCGGAACCGGTCTTCGAGGAGGTTTGAGGCGCGGCGTGCGCCGAACGGGCCGCGGGTCCGCCGCATGATGACACGGGGCTGTCCCATTTATGCTCTAAGCTGTACTGCGCGCGCTGAGGTAGTGTTGCGCCGCAGCTCTAGATGGAGCGGAAGATGGCCCTGTATCGTCCGATCGTGGCACTTCTGGCTTTGGTCGCCGTCGCGGCGCCAGTTGCAGGGATGGCACAGGCGTGGCTCGCCGGCGACGGCGAATGGCGCGCTGCCGGGGGCAATCTCGCGGATACCCACGGCTCCGCCACGGTCTGGCAGATCGGGCCAAGCAACGCGGGAAGCCTCGCCCCGAAATGGGTATTCACGACGGCGGGCGATGTCTCCGCAACGCCGACCGTCGAGGGTGCGGCACTCTACGTGCCCGACTGGGGCGGCATGCTCTACAGGCTCGACGCCACGACGGGCACCGTCGTCTGGGAACGGAAGCTGTCGGACTATACCGGCAACACGCACTCGCTGAGCCGCAGCAGCCCTGCCATCGCCCAGCGCACGATCATCGTCGGCGACGAGGCGTCCGGCACGATATTGGCGATCGACAAGGCGACCGGCCAGCTCGTCTGGCGGACCCTGGTCGAGCCATTGCGGGCGGCGCTCGTCACCGCTTCGCCGACCGTGCTCGGCAACCTAGTCTACGTCGGCATTTCCTCGCAGGAGGAGGGGCTGGCCCAGCAGCGGACGGGCTATGTCCCCTCCTTCCGCGGCACGATCGCCGCACTCGACGTGGCGACCGGGCGCGTGGTCTGGAGCTTCCGCACCGTCCCTGAGGGCTATACCGGCGGTGCGGTCTGGAGCAGCACCTTCGCGATCGACGTCAAGCGCGGCGCGCTCTATGCCACGACCGGCAACAACTACACGGTGCCGGCGCCGGTCACGACGTGCCTGCAGGCGGCCAAGACGCCCGAGCAGCAGAGCGCATGCCTGGCCCCCGACGACTATATCGATTCGATCGTGGCGCTCGACCTCTTCACCGGCCAGGTCAAATGGAGCCGGCGCATGATCGGCGCCGACACCTACGTCAATTCCTGCATCGCGAGCCCGCCCAGGGGCATTCCCTGCCCGAACCCGCGTGGGCCCGATTTCGATTTCGGCGCGGGCGCCAATCTCTTCACGACGACGATCGGCGGGCAACTGGTCGACCTCGTCGGTGCGGGGCAGAAGAGCGGCATCTATTGGGCGCTCGATCCCGATACCGGCAAGACGCTCTGGGCGACCCAGGTCGGGCCGGGCGGCGGCGCCGGCGGCATCATGTGGGGCACCGCGAGCGACGGTGCCAGGGTCTATGCGGCGATCAACGACAGCAACGCGACACCCTATGCCCTGTTGCCGGCCGGCACGGTCGAATGGCGTGCCGGATCCTGGGCGGCACTCGACGCGGCCACCGGGCGGATCCTCTGGCAGATCCCGGCGACCGGCAAGAATCCGTTCAATCCCGCGCTCGATGCCGGCGCGCTGGGCGCGCTCAGCGTCGCGAACGGCGTCGTCTATGCCGGCTCCATGTCGGGCGACATGGTGGCGATCGGCGCCGCCGGCGGCAACATCCTCTGGAAGTTCGCGAGCGGCGGCTCGGTGATCTGCGGCCCGTCGATCGCCGGCGGCATGGTCTACTGGGGCTCCGGCTATCGCCGCCTCCTCGGTACCGGCAACGACAAGCTCTACGCCTTCACCGCGCCCCCCGCCTACTGATTGGGCGTACTGATTGGGCTTACTGATCGCCTACCGCTCGAGGAAAGTCTCGAAACCGCCGTAGATCATCCGCTTGCCGTCGAACGGCATGTCGGTCTGCATGTCCTTGAGGCGCGGATCGGCCATGACCTTGGCGTTGATCGCGTCGCGCTCGGCGCGGGACCGGTAGGTGATCCAGGAGAAGACCACGACCTCGTCCTCCGTTGCCTGGACCGCCCGCGGGAAGGAGGTGAGTTGGCCATAAGGGACATCATCGCCGATGCACTCAACGAAGGCGAGCGCCCCGTGCTCCATCCAGACCTCGCTGGCTCTCCGCGACATCGCCTTGTAGGCCTCGATATTCTGCTTGGGCACCGGAACCACGAAACCATCGACATAGGACATGGCAGCTTCCTCTCGTTCCACATCGACCAAAGGACGATCAGCGGGGCAAGGATCCGACAAGTCTTATATTGAAATAGCTCGACGCCGCTTCGGCAATTCCGGATAAGCCAGCCCGAACCTTCAGGGAGTTGCCGTGCGGAGCATTTCCCGGCGCAATAGCCAGGTCGTCAGCCCCTTTGGCAGGACGAGGCCGAGCCGGACCAGCCAACGCATCGTCCAGGGAAACATGTAGTCCGACCGTTCCCGGCGTAGCGCGTAGAGAATATGCTCGACCGCGCGCGCTTCGGATATCTCGAGCGGCGCCGGCATCCCATCGTCGGCCGTGTGCTCCGTCGCGACGAAGCCGGGATAGAGGGACAAGAATTTGATGCCGTCGCCGGCGAATTCGATCCGGCAGGTATCGATCAGCAGACGGGCCGCACCCTTGGCGGCCGAATAGGGTCCCTGCAGCGGGGTGCCGAGAAAGCCCGCGAGCGAATTGGTGTGCGCGACCAGCCCGCCGCCCTGCCGCATCATCTGCTGCACGACCGGGAACAGGTAGTGCACCGTGACGTCGTAGTTCGAGCGCATGTAGGCGGTGACCTCGTGCGCGGCCATCCGGCGCATGTGGAGAGCGGGCGCGCCACCGGCGTTGAGCAGGGCGAGATCGATCCGGCCATGCCGCTCGACGGCCCGCGTGACAACCGCTTCGGCCGCATTCGCGTCTTCGGCGTCGGCCGCGAGCGCCAGGCAGGAGCCGCCCTGACTGGCGATTTCCTCTGCGAGCGCATCGAGCCTTTCCTGTCGTCGCGCCGTAACGACGAGCAATGCGCCCGCCTCTGCGAGCTTCAATGCGACGGCCCGCCCCATGCCGGACGAGGCGCCAACGATCAGCACGACCTTGCCGTTGAAATCCATGGCGACCGCCGTTCGGATCGGTGTTGCGTCAATACCGATAAGTGATCTCGAAGCCGCCCATGCGCGGCGGACCCACGACCTCTTCCAGGAGGCCGAACGGGCTCGACAGGTTGACGGCGTAGTTCAGGTACTTCGTGCCCGTCAGGTTCTTGCCGAAGGCGGCGAATTCCCAGTGGCCGTCGCTGGTCATGTAGGAAACCCGCGCGTTCAACAGCCAATAGCCCGCCTGGGTCAAGAGCGGGTCGTTGCGCACGTCGAAGAACTGCTTGGTGCGGTAGGAGACCGTGGTCTCCGCCTTGACCAGATCGTCGTTCGGCATGTCGACCGTATAGGCGGCGAGCCCCTCGGCCGTGAACTTGGGCGCCAAGGGCAGGCGATGGCCGGTGAAATCCTCGACATCGCTCGTGCCGAGGCCTGAGATGAAATGGCCCATCTGGGTCTGGAGCCAGCCGAGGTTGAGGCTGGTGGTCAGATGGCTGAGCGGCTTCGCCTCGGCAGAGAGCTCGATGCCCTCGATCGTGGCCGACGGCGCATTGTCCAGCACCTGGACCGGCAGCGCGCCCGCCGCCTGCGCCGGCACCAAGTTGAACACCTGCATGTTGGAATAGTCGTCATAGAAGGCGGCGGCGTTGAGGCGCAGCCTTTTCCCGAACAGGTCGGTCTTGAATCCCACCTCATAGGCCGTAACCGTCTCGGGCTTGATCGGCTGCAGCTGGCGCAGGTCGTTAGCCGGGTTCGTGTCGAGGAAGCCGCCGTTGAAGCCGCCGCTCTTGAAGCCGGTCGCGACGCTGGCATAGACCATGGCCTGGTCGGTGAGCTTGTAGTCGAGCGCAGCGCGCCAGTTGGCGTCGCTGTTGCTCAGATTCTCATGCGCGTTGTAGAGCGGCGTCTGCGGCGGGAAGGCGCCGTTCGTCTCGGTCGACAGCAGGCCGATCGTGTCGAATGACTTGTGCTCGTAGGTATAGCGCCCGCCGAGCGTCAGCTTCAGGCGGTCGATGACCTGGAAGTCGGTCTGGCCGTAGGCGGCATAGGCCGCGGTGCGCTGGGTGCTGAGGCCGGTGCCGATCAGCGCGTTGCCGTTGCCGATGCCGGGGAAATAGACCTGGTCCAGGTCGATGAGCGCGCGGCTCGTCTGGTTCTGGCTCAGGTCCTCGTTCAGGTAATAGACGCCGCCCAGCCAGTGATAGGTCTCGCCGCCGCCCGCCGCGCGGAATTCCTGGGTGAAGGTCTTGGACTTCACGCCATAGTCGATCTCGAGCAGGTCGAGGGGCTCGGCGTCCGAATCCTCCGGATGGTACTTGTTGGTGTATTCGAAGGCGGTGATCGAGGTCAGCGTCACGCTGGCGAGCGCATAGTCGGCGCGCAGCGACGAGCCGTAATCGTCGACCCTCAGATTCTGGTCGCGGTTGTAGTTGCCCTGATAGAAGCCGGACGGCGCCTTGTAGCCGTAGAGATCGGTGCATTGCCCGGCCAGGATCGCGGCATTGGCGCATGGGGTGAACGGAGCCGCGAGCGTGCCGACCTGGCGATATTCGGTCGGCCGCGTGTCGACCCGGCCCATGTGCAGGTTCCATTCGAGCGAGAGGGCATCCGACAGGCGGGTGTCGATGATGCCGCGCGCGGCATAGTCGTTGGCGCCGTTCTCGGTCTTGCCGTTCAGCAGGTTCTCCATGTAGCCGTCGGACTGGTCATGCTGGAACGCGAGCCGGCCCTTGATCCGGTCGGTGAGCGGGCCGCTCACGACGCCGTCGGTCTCCCAGGTGTTGAACGAGCCGTAGCTCGCGTGGACCATGGCATAGGGATCGTCGGTCGGCTTGGCCGAGATATAGTTGATGGCGCCGCCCGTCGTGTTGCGGCCATAGAGCGTGCCCTGCGGGCCTTTCAGCACTTCGACCCGGTCGAGATCGAACGTCTGGAACGTCTGGGCCGACGGCGAGCTCATGTAGACTTCGTCGACATAGACGCCGTTCGGCCCGGCATTGTTGGTATTGAAGTCGTTAAGGCCGATGCCGCGGATCGCGATGATCGGCTGGTTGCCCTTGCCGGACGGCATGGCGATCTGCAGGTTCGACATGAACTGGGCGATCTCGTCGCTCGAGCGCACGCCCAGCTCTTTCAAGGTCGAGCCGTCGAGCGCGCTGACCGAGATCGGCACGTCCTGGACGTTCTCCGTCCGCTTCTGCGCCGTCACCGTGATCTCTTCGATCTGGTTGCCCTGCTGATCCGCGAGCGACGGGGCGGCTGCGGAGAGCGCCGCAAGCGCGGTTGAGGCGGCGAGACTTGCGCGCAAGGGCCGGCCCGCGGGCCTGGGGGCGAGGATCAGGTCGAGGGGCGTAGCCCGCATGGAAGCCTCCGGTCTTGTTCTTGATGGTTTGTCGTCATGCCGGTCCGGCGGCGGCCGGTGTTGGTGTCGCCGGCCGGCCGGCGCCGGCCAGGCTGAAGCCGGCCCAGGCGAGGCCGGTCAGGATGAGGACGCTGAGGCCGATGCTGGCGGGGCCGAACGTGCCGGCGAGGGCTGCGGCGAGGCTCGGGCCGATGCCGTTGCCGAGCGTGACGAGGCCGGTCGACGCGGCGACGAGCCGGCCCGACCGGTCGAGCGTCGCGGCCAGGCCCAGCTGATAGATCACCGACGACAGGTTGGTGACCGACTGCACCAGGTTGGCGGCGATGAACAGCGCCGGGGCGGTGGCGGTCGCCACGACCAGGATCGCCGCGGCGTTGACGCCGGTCAGCGCCAGGATCGGCAACAGCCGGCCGAACCGGGCGCCCGCCCAGGCGGCGCCCAAGGCGCCGACCAGCAGGAACAGGGTGACGAGTGACAGCAGCAGGCCGATCGCATGGTCTTCGAGGCCGGCGCGCGCGCCGAACGTCTCCTCGAAGCTCCAGAATGCGCCCTGGCCCAGCTGGGTCACGAAGATGGCCGCAGCGACGAGGACGAGCGGCCAGCGCCAATGCCGAGCGACGACGTCGGCATCCCGGGTCTGGCGTCGCACCGCCTTGTGACGGACGGGCGGCGCCGGCAGACGGCGGAGCAGCGCCGTGCCGACGAGGCCCAGCAGCAGCAGCGCGCCGTACGGGCCGCGATAGCCGAAGAGGTCGATCGCGTAAGGCAGCACGGCGAGCCACAGCGCCGCGTTCAGGATCGAGATGATGGTGAGCGCCGCGATCAGCCGTTCCTTGTCGAGGCCGCGCGCCAGCACCGCCGCCGATTCGGCGATGACGATGCCGCCGCCGATGCCGGTGAGGAGCCGCGCCGCTGCGAGTAGCGGCAGGGCGGGGGCGACGAGCGTGAGCGCTGCACCGGCGATGGCGGTGAGACCGCCCAGCAGCGCGCCACGCCGCAGCGAATGGCTGGGGGCCCAGGCCGAGACGGTGAGGGTGGTGAGCGCCGAGGCGGCGAGCTCGATCGTCACCAGCAGGCTTGCTGCACTGTCCGCCAGGCCCGCGGCGCCGTGCAGCGCGTCGAGCAGCACCGGCACGATATACATGCCGGTCGTGGCGATGAGCTGCGCGCCGGCGGCCGGGACGAGGATCGTCCTGTCGCGTATCGCGGCCCGCCTCATGCGAGCGGGGCGCATCAGCACGGCACGGGATGTGGATGCGGGCTCGACACCATCACCTCCGCCAAAATGTGACTGTTGATCAGATTGTGAAATGATCAACGCTCATATGTCAATTGGGAGATGCAAGGAAAATGTGGCGCAAATCTGCGAAAAATCGCTAATTTTTTGCAAGAGGACGACAAAGGGCTTGCATCTGGCGAGTTTGGAATCAGATCATTGCTCATCTTCAGTGGCGAGCGGGGCCGACTTCTCATAGGCTCCCGCGCCAGCGACGCGGTTCAGCAGGAGCGAGAGAATGAGCGACGCCGAAGTCCGGCGCCGGCCCCGGCAGGAGCGCAGCAAGAGCCGGGTCGAGACGATCCTGGATGTGGCGCTCGAGATGATCATCGAGTCCGGGGCCGAGGATCTGGCGATGCGCGAAGTGGCGCGGCGGGCGGACGTGCCGATCGGCTCGGTCTATCAATATTTCCCGTCCAAGACCGCGATCATCCGCGAGCTCGCCAAGCGCAATCTGGAGCGGGTCAGCCAGATGATGCAGGACGAGCTCGCCGCCCTTCTGGCCGAAACCGGCGGCCGGCCGACGCCGAGGCAGGCGGTCGATCGGCTGATCGACGCCTATTACAGCTATTACCGCGACCATCCGGCGGCGACCGCGGTCTGGGCCGGTGCGCAAGCGGCGCCGACGCTGCGCGAGCTCGATGTGGCCGATACGCGGCGCACCGCCGAGTTCCTCACGCCGACCATGATGATGACGCTGCCGCTCCACGATGCGGGCGAGGCCTTCGCCTTGGCTTTGCTGTTCGCCGAGGTCGCCGGCAGTGCCGCACGCCTGGCGCTCGCGGTGGCGCCGCCGCTCCGCGAGCAGATCGTCGCCAAGCTGAAGCTCATGCTGGTCGCGACCATGGAGGCGCATCGGCCGGGCGGAGCCGCCGCGTGACCGCTCAATATGACTACTACCGCCAGGCGCTCGAGGGTGAGCGGCTGCCCGCGGCCTTCGTCGATCTGGACGCGCTCCACGCCAATCTCGAGATCTTGCGGGTCCGCGCCGGCAGCCTGCCGGTCAGGCTCGTCACCAAGTCGGTGCGCTCGGTCGCGGTCATCCGCCTGCTGCTCGCGGCCGGGCCGTTCCTCAAGGGGCTGTTGTGCTATTCCCCGGCCGAGGCGGCCTGGCTCGCCTCGCTCGGCTTCGACGATCTGGTCGTGGCCTATCCCTCGGTCGAGCCGACCGATCTCGCGGCCGTCGCGGGGCAGCTCACCACTGGCCGGCACATCACCCTGATGGTCGATCACGAGGATCAGCTCGATCGGATCGCGACGGTCGCAGCGGCGCACGGCGTGGTGATGCCGGTCGCGATCGATCTCGACATGTCATCCGATTTCCCGGGCATCCGCTTCGGCGTCTATCGCTCGCCGGTCGACAGCGCCGCACCGGCGCTGGCGCTCGCGGCCGCGATCGCCCGCCGGCCGGCGCTCCGGCTCGACGGGCTCATGGGTTATGAAGGCCAGATCGCCGGCCTGATGGACGAAGTGCCAGGGCAGGGACCGAAGAATCGCCTCATCAAGTTCCTGAAGCGCCGCTCGATCGCCGAGGTGAACGAGCGCCGGCGGGCGACGGTCGCCGCCCTCGCGGCGGCCGGACACCGCCTGCGCTTCGTCAACGGCGGCGGCACCGGCAGCTTCGAGAGCACGCGCGCCGATCCGAGCGTCACCGAGCTCGCCGCCGGTTCCGGCCTCTATCTGCCGACGCTGTTCGACCATTACGCCGCGTTTCGCGGCCGGCCGGCCGCCGGCTTCGCGCTGCCGGTCACGCGCCTGCCCCGGGCCGGCATGGTCACCTGCTCGGGCGGCGGCTACCCGGCTTCGGGACCGGCGGGGGCCGACCGGCTGCCCCGGCCATGGCTGCCCGAGGGCGGCCGGCTCATTGCCAACGAGGGCGCCGGCGAGGTGCAGACGCCGGTCAAGCTGCCGCCGGGCGCCTCGCTCGGTATCGGCGATCCGCTGTTCTTCCGCCATGCCAAAGCCGGCGAGCTGTGCGAGCGGTTCAACACGCTGCTGCTGATCGCGGACGGCCGGGTCGTCGACCGGGTCGCAACATATCGCGGCGACGGCAAGTGCTTCTTTTGACCTGACGTTCTGAAACCTCACGTTCCGAAACTTTGACATTCCGAAGCTTTCCGGGGGGCTTGGCGATGTGGCGCAACTGGTCGGGATATGTCGAGTGCCCTGATACGCGCGTCGCGACCCCCGGCAGTGCGGCCGAGCTCGCCGGCACCCTCAAGGACGCCGCGCGCGAGAACCGCTCGGTCCGTGTCGTGGGCGGCGGCCATTCCTTCAGCCCGCTGGTCGCGACCGACGGCGTTATCCTGTCGCTCGACCGGCTGCAGGGCGTGATCGACATCGACCGCGACAAGCGCATCGCCCGGGTCCATGCCGGCACACGGCTCTGGGCGATCGGCGGGCCGCTCGCGGCGGCCGGCTTCGCCATGGAGAATCTGGGCGACATCAACGTCCAGTCGATCGCCGGCGCCACCAGCACCGGCACCCACGGCACCGGCATCACGCTCGGCAATCTCGCGACCCAGATCGCGGCGCTCAAGTTCCTGACCGCCGAGGGTGAAGAGGTGACGGCGTCGCCCGACGAGAATCCGGAACTCTTCGCCGGCGGACGCATCGGCTTGGGCGCGCTCGGCGTCCTGACCGAGCTCAGCCTGCATCTGGTCCCCGCGTTCCGCTTGAAGCTCGTGCGCGGCAAGATGGCGCTCGAGGACTGTCTCGCCCGGAGCGATGAACTCATCCGTTCCCACCGCTCGTTCGAGTTCTATTGGCTGCCCCATGCCGACGCGGTGCTGACCAAGGGCTGGTCGATCACCGACGAGCCGGCCGACAAGGTCGGCTGGCAGCGCTACGTGACCGAGACCCTGCTCGAGAACGCCGTGTTCGGCGCGCTCTGCCGTCTGGGGCGTGCCGCTCCCGCGCTCTGCCCGTCGATCAGCCGGTTCTGCGCCGCGCTGATCTCGGGCGGCAGCCAGATCGACGAGAGCTATTCCATGCTCTCGACCGTGCGCCAGGTGCGGTTCAACGAGATGGAATGGTCGATGCCGGCCGAGCGCGGCGCCGACGCGCTCCGCGAGATCCGCGCCTTCATCGCGCGGCGCGAATTCCCGCTGATGTTCCCGCTTGAATATCGCTGGGTGCGCGGCGACGACCTGTGGCTCAGCCCCAACTATGGCCGAGACAGCGTCCATATCTCGGTTCACCAATTCGAGCGCATGCCGTTCGAGCGCTATTTCGATGGCGTCCAGGCGATCTGCCTCAACCATGGCGGCCGGCCCCATTGGGGCAAGTGCCATTCGCTCGTGGGCCGCGACCTGGCCCGGCTCTATCCGCGCTGGGATGATTTCCTGGCGCTGCGGGAGCGGATGGACCCGCGAGGGCGCTTCCTCACACCCTATCTGCGCCGCTTGTTCGGCCTCTGAGCGGAGAGGAGATCATGTCTGAGGCTCCCGTTGCTGTCGCCTCGAGCGAGGCCGAACGGATCTTTGCCCGGCAGCGCGCGGCGGTCGGCCGCCACGGCGCGCCGCCGTACCAGGAACGGATCGAGGCGCTTTCGGCGCTCCTCGCGATGATCACCCGCCATCGGCGTCGCCTGGTCGAGACCGTCTCGGCTGATTTCGGCAATCGCGCCGCGGCCGAGACCGAGCTCGGCGAACTGATGCCGCTCGCCAATGCCATCAAGCATGCGCGGCGCCATCTGGCGCGCTGGATGCGGCCGCAGCGCCGCCGCGTCGGCGTGGCGTTTCAGCCGGCAGGGGCGCGGGTGGTCTATCAGCCGCTGGGCGTGGTCGGCATCCTGGCGCCCTGGAACTATCCGCTGCTGCTGACGCTCGGGCCACTCGTCGATGCGCTGGCGGCCGGCAACCGGGTCATGCTGAAGCCGTCGGAGCTGACGCCGCGCACCGCGGCGCTGCTGCAGAGCCTGCTGGCCGAGATCTTTCCCGAAGACCGGGTCGCGGTCGTGACCGGCGGGCCGGATGTTGCCGCCGCGTTCTGCGACCTCGGTTTCGACCATGTGCTGTTCACCGGATCGACGCGCATCGGCCGCCAGGTGATGGCCGCGGCCGCGTCGAACCTGACGCCGGTCACGCTCGAACTGGGCGGGAAATCGCCGGTCGTGCTGTGCCGGGACTATCCGATGGCCAAGGCGGCCAAGGCCATTGCGATCGGCAAGCTGTTCAATGCCGGCCAGACCTGCGTGGCACCCGACTATGTCCTGGTTCCAGACGATCTGGTGGAGCGCTTCGCCGACGCCTTCGTTGCGGCGGCCGAGGCGCTTTATCCGACGCTGGCCGGCAATCCCGACTACAGCGCGATCGTCAGCGACCGCCACTACCAGCGCCTGGCGGCGATGATCGAGGAAGCCCGCGCCGGCGGCGCCCGCGTGATCCAGCACGGCGACGGAGCCGCCGCGGCCGAGCGCAAGCTGGCGCCGACCCTGCTCATCGGCGCGCCGGACGACAGCGCGGCGATGCGCGAGGAGATCTTCGGGCCGATCCTGCCGATCGTGCCCTATCGTGACTTGGGCCAAGCGATCGCCTGGATCAACGACCGGCCGAAGCCGCTGGCGCTCTATTGCTTTTCCTATGACGCGGCGACGATCGAAGGCGTGCTCGACCGAACGCGGTCCGGCGGCGTCACGGTCAATGGCACGCTGCTCCATGTCGCCCAGGAGGACCTGCCGTTCGGCGGCGTCGGCGACAGCGGCACCGGCGCCTACCATGGCCGGGAGGGGTTCGTACGCTTGTCCCATGCACGTGCCGTCTTGACGCTCAGCCGTCTCAACCTGTCGGACCGGATCGCCGCACCCTACGGCCGGCTGACCGCGCTCGCGACCCGGCTGCTGCTCGGCCCGACAAGCACGGACGCGCGATGACTGCTCCCGCCTCTTGCCAGCCGACGAATGCCGTGGCGGATGCCTTCGCCGCGGCCCGGCATGGCTTCGCCAAGCACCGGGGTCTCAGCGTCGAGGCGCGGCTCGCCGAATTGGCGAAGCTGAAGGCGGTGATCCTGGCGCGCCGCGGCGCCATCGTCGACCGGGTCATGCACGAGGTCGGCAAATGCCGGACCGATGCGCTGATCGCCGAGATCATCGGCACCGTCGACTGGATCAATTGGCTCGAACGCCATGCCGCGCGGCTGCTGGCGCCGGAGCGGGTCAAGACGCCGATCACGCTGCTCGGCAAGAAATCCCTGCTGCTGCACGAGGCGCTGGGCGTCGTCCTGGTCATCTGCCCGTGGAACTACCCGTTCCACAACGCCATCACCGCGATCGCGGCGGCGGTGGTGACCGGCAATGCCGTCGTCTACAAGCCGTCCGAACATGCGGCTTGCGAAGGGCTGGTCGAGGAGATGCTCGCCTGCTCTCCCGTGCTGCAGGATCTCGTCCATATCGTGTACGGCGACGGGGTGGTGGGCCAGGCGTTGATCGCGGCCGGCCCGGCGAAGATCTTCTTCACCGGCAGCGGCACGACCGGCGCCAAGATCATGGCTGAGGCGGCCCGCCAGCTGATCCCGGTCGAGCTGGAGCTTGGCGGCAAGGATCCGATGATCGTCTTTGCCGACGCGGCGACGCCCCGTGCCATCGCCGGCGCGCTCTGGGGTGCCTTCACCAATGCGGGACAGTCCTGCAGCGGCGTCGAGCGGCTGCTGGTCGAAGCCCCGGTCTATGAGCGGTTCCTGGACGACCTGGTGGCGGCGGCCGGCCGGATCGTCGTGCGGCCCGATGATGCGGGTGACGCCGATGCGGGTGACGCCGATGTGGGCGACGTCGATGTGGGCCGCATGACGGTCGCGTTCCAACGCGACAAGGTGATCGAGCATGTCGAGGAAGCGCTGCGCCTTGGCGCCCGCCTGCGCTTCGGTCGCGTGCCGGACAAGGGCTCGCTCACCGTCGGGCCCATCATCCTCGATCGGGTCGCGCCCGACATGCTGGTCTGGCGCGAGGAGACGTTCGGGCCCGTCCTGCCGGTAATGCGCTTCGCCGACGAGGCCGAGGCGGTGCATCTGGCCAACGACACGGGCTACGGCCTGTGCGCCAGCGTGTTCACCGCCGACAAGTCACGGGCACTCCGCGTCACGGCCGTGCTCGAGGTCGGCGGCGTGTCGGTCAACAACGTCAACATGAGCGAAGGCAATCCGGGGCTGCCATTCGGCGGCGCCAAGAAAAGCGGGTTCGGCAAGTTGCGCGGGCCCGAGGGGCTGCTGGGCTTCACGCGCAGCAAGGCGGTGCTGATCGACCAGGCGGGCAAGAAGATCGAGGCGAACTGGTATCCTTACACAGAGACCAAGCTGCAGCGGTTCGAGCGCTTCATCGACGCGCTCTATGCGCCCCGTCGGTTCCGTCTGCCGGCCATCATCTGGCACGGTCTGCGCCTCGAGTCCTTCAGCCAGAAACCGCGGCGTTAAACCTCAGAAATCCGCGACCTTGCCCCAGGCGGAGGCGTCGAAGCGCTCCAGCCGATAGGGCTTCGGATCCAAAAGCGGTTCGGCGCCGGAGACCAGGTCGGCGACGAGGTGGCCGGCGCCCGGGCCGATGCCGAAGCCATGACCGGAAAAGCCGGCGGCCAGCACGAGGCCCGGGATCTTCGCGATCGGCCCGATGCCGGGAACGCCGTCCGGCGTGCTGTCGATATAGCCGGCCCAAGCGGCCGTGATGCTGGTCTTGGCGAGCGCGGGCAGCAGCTCGATCGCGCGCTCATGGGTCAGGCGAATGGCCGTTTCATCGGGTGCTGGATCGAGAATGCGCATGCGTTCCATCGGCGTCGGCCGGTCGAGCGGCCAGGTCCTGAGCGTCTCGTGGCCTGAGCGCAGGCCTTCGAGCCCGCCGGGTGCCAGGCTGCGCCACCGCTTCAGGAACATCGGCAGGAACTGCGGCGCGAATCGCAGCTGTTGCGGTGTCATGTCGACCCGGCCGCGTCCGCTGATCGCGAGCGTGTAGCCGCCGTTGCGCCGGCGGGTGATCGAGATCGCCGCGGTATGGAGCGCATCGGGCAGGCCTTCGGCGCCGGGCGAGACCGCGAGGATGGACGAGCGGATCGAGGCCTGGGGAAAGCGGATGCCGAGCTGCCGGCAAAAGGATGAAGCCCAGGCACCGCCGGCGAGGACGGCAGTCTTGGTCTTGATCGTGCCGCCCTCGGTGACCACGCCGCTCAAGGCGCCGCCTGCCGTTTCGATGCCGCGCGCCGCACAGTTCTGATGCACGGTGCCGCCCAGCTTCAGGATGGCGCGGGCGACGGCCGGCGCCGCCATGGACGGGTCGGCCGTGCCGTCGGTGGGTGAGAACACGCCGCCCTTCCAGACGCGGCCGGTGGCGCGGCCGCGCTCGCTGGCTTCGGCGCTGTCCAGCATATGGGTGGTGACGCCCACCGTTCGGGCGAAGTCGCGCCAGCGCGCCCAGCGGTCGAGCTCGGCCTCGTCGTTGCTGAGATAGAAGAGGCCGCAGCGGCGAAAGCCAGTGTCCTCGCCGCTGTCGGCGGCGAAGCGCTCCCAGAGATCGAGGCTCTTGGTCGCGATCGGCAGCTCGCGCGCGTCGCGGTTCTGCTGGCGGCACCAGCCCCAATTGCGGCTCGACTGCTCGCCGCCGATGCGGCCTTTTTCGACGAGCGCCACCCGAATGCCGCGCTCAGCCAGGTAATAGGCCGCAAACACGCCGACGATGCCGCCCCCGATCACCACCGCATCAGCGGATTTCGGCAGCTCGGGCGACGTTTCGATATGCAGCAACGGTGCGGGCATCGGCCTCTCCAGCGATGCCGTCCAATCTAGGGCTTCCATCGCCCGGAGCGCTGCCGTAAACGGGGCCATGTGCCGCATATAATTCTGCAGGCCGGCGCCTTGGCGAAGCATTATGCTTTATCGCCGAATTCAGTCGCGCGTGGACTGCTTCGCGGGGTGTGCTAGGCTTCAGGGAGCGTAATTGCAGCATTTTATGCTGAAGCCGGACAAACAGCACTCCAGATCGGCGGGCCCGATGAAACTCGACCGGATCGACATCAAGATCCTCTACGAACTGCAGAAGAACGGCCGCATCACGAATGTGGAGCTGGCCGAACTGGTCAATCTCTCGCCGAGCCCCTGTCTCATCCGGGTCAAGAAATTGCAGGCGGAGGGCTTTATCGAGGGCTATTCGGCGCAGATCAACATCGCCAAGCTCGGGCCGACCTTGACCGTCTTCACCGAGATCACGCTGAAGAACCACCGACAGGCGGATTTCGCGCGCTTTCTCGCCGTCATCGAGAAGGTCGCTCAGGTGATCGAATGCCACCTCGTGTCCGGCGGCTACGACTATCTCCTGAAGTTCGTGACTTCCGGCATCGATGAGTACCAGACGATCATGGAGCGGCTGACGGACATGGACATCGGCATCGACAAGTATTTCAGCTTCGTCGTGCTGAAATCGCCCATCGTCAGACATCATCTGCCGCTGACCAAGCTGTTCCCGCTTTAATCAGCGGCGGCAATATTCGCGGACGAGCTCCGGGTCCTGGTCGAGCTGGTCGAGCCAGGCCGGGTCGAGCTTCGGCACCGAGGCGAACAGCAGCTGGGAATACGGGTGATTCGGCGGCTTCGCCCGCGACGGCGTCAGCTGCTCGATCTGCTTGCCGCCGTACATCACCACGATCTCGTCGCAGATGGCCTCGACCACCGACAGGTCATGGCTGATGAAGATGTAGGAGAGGCTCAATTCCCGCTGCAGTTCCTTCAGCAGCTCGATGACGGCAGCGGCCACCACCGTGTCGAGCGCCGAGGTGATTTCGTCGCACAGGATCAGCTTGGGGTCCGCAGCCAGCGCGCGGGCAAAGTTCACGCGCTGCTTCTGTCCGCCCGACAATTCCGACGGCCGGCGGTGGCGCAGGGCCCGCGGCAGCTTCACCATGTCGAGCAGTTCGTTGATGCGGGCGTCGCGCGCTTTGCCGTTCATGCCGTGATAGAACGTGAGCGGCCGCCCCAGGATGTCCTCGACCGGCTTTGCCGGGTTGAGCGCCGTATCGGCAGACTGGAAGACGATCTGCATGTCACGGAGCTGATCGCGGGAGCGCTCACGCGCCGAGCGGCCGAGTTTCCTGCCGCCGAACGTGATGTGGCCGGCAGCAGCCGGCAGGATGCCGGCGATCGACCGGACGAGCGTCGTCTTGCCGGAGCCGGATTCGCCGACGATGCCGAGATTGCGGCCCTTCTCGACCCGCAGATTGACCGACTGCACTGCGGGGATGAGCGGCAGGCCGTTAGCCTGGATGGGGCCGAAGCCGGCGGTCAGGTCCTCGATTTCGAGCAGGGTTTCGGGCCTCGGCTCCAACCCGTCCTGCTGGCCGCGCGGCTTCGGTCCGAAGGCGGCCAGCAGTTCCCGCGTATAGGGGTGCTTGGCTGCGGTGAGGATCTCGAGCGTCGTGCCGGTTTCCTTCACCTCGCCGTCCTTGAGCACGACGATCCGGTCGGCGATCTGCGCCACGACCGCGAGGTCGTGCGAGACATAGACGCCGGCGATGCCGCCCGCGCGCATGACCGATTTGAATGCCTTCAGCACCTCGATCTGGGTCGTGACGTCGAGCGCCGTCGTCGGCTCGTCGAAGATCACGAGCTTCGGGTCGCCGATCAACGCCATGGCGGCCGACAGCCGCTGCAGCTGGCCGCCCGAGACCTGGTGCGGAAAACGCTCGCCGATGGTCTCGGGATTGGGCAGGGACAGCGCCTTGAACAGGGCTACCGCTCGTTCGCGCGCCTTGTCGGGCGGCATCAGGCCATGGATGCGGGTGACCTCGATCACCTGATCCATGATCATCTTCGACGGATTGAACGCCGCGGCGGCGCTCTGCGGAATATAGGCGACTTCGGTGCCGCGCAGCCGGGCCCGTTCCCGTTCCGGCAGCGCCAGGATGTCGCGGCCGTTCACCACGACGCTGCCGCCGGAAATCCGGCACCCCGGACGGGCATAGCCCATGAGGGTCAGCGCCATGGTCGTCTTGCCGGAACCGCTTTCGCCAATGAGGGCCACGATCTCGCCCTCCGCGATCTCGAGGCTGGCGCCCTTGATGATCTCGATCCGGCGGCCGGCGTCGGTCTTGGCCTCGACCTTGAGATCGCGGATTTCGACGAGGTTCTCGGCGAGGTTCGCGGGGCTGGCCATCACGCGCTCCGGTCCCTGATTTTCTGCGGCAGGTTGTCGATCAGCAGGTTGACGCTGATGGTCAGGCTGGCGATGGCGATCGACGGGACGATGACCGCGGGGGCCGCGAACGGCAGTCCGCCGATGTTCTCCCGCACGAGTGCCCCCCAGTCGGCATAGGGCGGCTGCAGTCCGAGGCCGAGGAAGGACAGGCCCGAGAGCAAGAGCACGATGAAGACGAACCGCAGGCCCAGGTCGGCCAGCACGGGGCGGATGATGTTCGGCAGTATTTCCGAGCCGATCAGATAGAAGACGCTTTCGCCCCGGATCCGCGCGACGGTGATGAAGTCCATCGTGTTGATGTTGACCGCGAGCGCGCGGGCAAAACGGTAGGCGCCGGGGATGTAGATGACGGCGAGCGTCACGATCAGCACCGGGATGGAGGAGCCGACCGCGGCAACGACGACGAGGCCGAACAGCTTGCTCGGGATCGAGCTCATCGCATCCAGGAAACGGCTCAAGAGCGTGTCGAACAGCCCGCCGGTCACGGCTGCGGCCATGCCGAGGACGACGCCGAAGAAACAGGCGACGATGACGGCGGCGAGCGAGATGCCGACGGTATAGCGGGCGCCCATCAGCACGCGCGACAGCATATCTCGGCCGAGATAGTCGGAACCGAGCCAGGCCTCGGCGCTGATCGGCTCGAAATAGTCGTCGGCGACGATGTCGCCCACGGGATGGGGAATGATGAGGGGGGCGAAGATCGCGACCAGCGTCCACGCGAGAATGACCGCGAGGGCCGCGACGCCGACGACATTGACCCGGTAGCCCAGGCGTGATCCGGCGGGCCGCGGTCCCGCGAGTTTCGGGCTAGGCGCCGTCGTCATCGCAGCCTCGGGTTGGAGACGATCGCGACGATATCGGCGGCCGTGATCAGGATCAGGTATCCCAGGCAGAAGATCATGGCACAGCTCTGGATCAGCGGCAGGTCGCGGGTGGCGACCGCGTCGACCATCAGCTTCGCAATGCCGGGATAGTTGAAGATCGTCTCGACGATGATGACGCCGCCGATGAGATAGGAGAGCGACAGCGCCACGGCGTTGACGATGGGCCCGAGCGCGTTCGGCAGGGCATGCTTGAGTACGAGCCGGCTGCGCGAGGCGCCCTTCAAGAGCGCCATCTCGACATAGGCGGTATTGAGCGTCTCGATCACGGCGGCGCGCGTCATGCGGATCATCTGCGCCGAGACGCCGAAAGTGAGCGTGATGACCGGCATCGCGTAGATTTTCAGAACATCCGCCAGCGAGTGGACGTCGTTCGCGAGCGAGAGGGCCGGCAGCCAGCCCAGATAGACCGCGAACAGCAGGACGGCGATCGTCGCCACCATGAATTCCGGGACCGAGATGACGCCGATGGTGAGAACGGTCACGATGCGATCGTAAGCCGAGCCACGCAGCATCGCGGCCGTGATCCCGACCGTCAGCGCCAACGGCACGGAGACGACGGCCGTAATCCCGGCGAGCTTCATCGTGTTGACGAAGCGCCCGCCGATGAGTGCTGCGACCGGCATCTTATTGGCATAGGAGGTGCCGAGTTCGCCCTGGAGCAGGCCTAAGAGCCAGCGCAGGAAGCGGAAGATCGCCGGATCGTCCAGATGCATGGCCTTGCGCAGCCCAGCGACGGCTTCCGGCGTCGCCGCCTGGCCCAAGAGGATCGTCGCCGTGTCGCCGGGCAGCAGGCTGGTCGCGAAGAATACGGCGAAGGAGACGATCACCAGGGTGATGATCGCCACCAACAGCCGCTTCAAGACGAGGGTTGGAACCAGAGTGTTCATACGCACGCGTCCCGTGGCGTTCGACGTGTGGGCTGCAACTATTATGCGAGACGGGGGCGCGGGCAGGGACCACCCTGGCCAACGGGAGCCGTCAGGCGGAAAGCCAGACGTATTCCGCCATGTTGTAGCCCATCATGCCGCCGAGCGGGTTCACCTCAAAGCCCTTGAGTTTGGCGGTCAAGGCGTCGACGCCCGCGATATAGGCCGGGATGATCGTGCCGGCTTCCTCGGCGATCATGGCCTGCATCTCGCCGTAGATTTCCTTGCGCTTGGCCTGGTCGAGCATGCCGCGCGCCTCGACGAGCAGCTTGTCGAACTTCTCGGACTTGTAGTGGCTTTCGTTCCAGGGTGCGTCCGACGAATAAAGCAGCGAGAACAGGATGTCGGGCGTCGGCCGGTAGTTGATGTTGCCGAAATGGATCGGGGCTTTGAGCCAGTAATTGTCCCAATAGCCGTCGGGCGGGACGCGCTGGACGTCGAGCTTCAGGCCGATATTGGCGCCGGTGGCCTGCAGGATCATGGCGATGTCGACCGACGAGCCGGCCGCGTCGGACGCGATGACCGGAATGGACTGGCCGAGTACGCCCGCCTTCTGGAAGTGGAACTTCGCCTTCTCGGGGTCGAACGGCTTCGGCTTCAGGTCGTTGTTCCGGTAGATGTTCCCCGGGAATACCGGCTGGTCGTTGCCGATGTCGCCAAGACCGCGGAGTGCCGACTTCAGGATCTGCTCCCGGTTGACCAGGTACTTCATGCCCTCCACGAAGTCCTTGCTGTTCCCGGGCGCCATGTCGAGGCGCATGTTGAGGTTGGTGTAGTTGTTGGCGCTGGACTTCGACAGGACGAAGTCCTTCTTGCCTTCGAGCAGCCGCAGGGACCGCGGATTGATCGCGGCGGCGAGATGGATGTCGCCGGACAGGAGCGCATTGACGCGGGCATTGTCGTCGCTGATGGCAAAGAACTCGAAGCTGTCGACGTGGGGAGCGCCCGACTTCCAGTAGTTCTTGTTCTTCGCCATGGTCGAGCGGACGCCGGGCTCGAAGCTCTGGAGCACGAAGGCGCCCGTGCCGTTGCCTTTTGAGAAGTCCGTCGTGCCGTCGGCGACGATCATGAAGTGATGCAGCGCCAGGATAGTCGGCAGGTCGGCGTTCGGGTTGGCGAGCGTGATTTCCACCGTCGACTTGTCGACCGCCTTGATGCCGGTGATCTGGGCGGCGATCTTTGCGACCTTGGAACCGACTGCGGGATCGAGATGGCGCTTCAGCGAGAAGACGACGTCGTCGGCCGTCAGCCCCTTGCCGTCATGGAACGTGACACCCTTGCGCAGCTTGACGGTCCAGACCTTGGCGTCGGCGCTTTCGATGCTTTCGGCGAGCTCCATCTGCGTGGCGCCGGCCTTATCGATCTGGGTCAGGCGGTTATAGAGCGCGCAGCAGCGCACGTAGTCGGTCGAGAGCGAGGCCTTGGCCGGATCGAGCGTGTCGGCAGTCGAGGCCGAGAAGCCGGCCGCCTTGAAGGCGCCGCCGGAGACGGGGGTCGCCGCGACGGCGTCGGTCGCGCGGCTGAGCAGAGCGACGCCCGAGGACATCGCGACACCGCCCGCCAGCATCATCTGCAGAAGTTCACGACGGCTCGCGCCGCGCCGGATGGCGTCCTCGACCCGTGCGTCGTCGGACTTGCCCCAGTTCGCAATCTTGTCCATGAAGCTTCCCTTCCTGTTGATTTGGCCGGGCGCTCGTCTTGATCGCGAGACCGTCCCGGTAACGGGCTATCGTTCAGTGCGCACTTTTCTTCGTCGCTTCGGCCGGGCCGCGATTGCGGCGGGGCGACCATCCGGGGCAGGCACAGAATGAAATTTTGTGCGGCTTATCGGCCAATGACGCGAAAAGCCCCGTTTCCTTGGATTTCTGGATTTTCTGGTCGTTTAGTTTGGCACGTCTTCCCCGTCGGATTCGCCGAAAAGGCGGGCGTGGGCGGCACAAAATTGCGAATATGCCGGTTCCGGCAACATTTCGAGATTGGTGCTGCCTACGTTTCGGCCGTCAGGCCAGCGCCTGGCGCACGTCCGGGTCTTCCAGCGTCTCATCGAGGGTCTTGCGCGTCCGCTCGACGATCTGGTCGATCTCGCCTTCGGTGCAGCAGAGCGGCGGGGCGTAGCCCAGCACACCCTGCGCGAAGGCGCGGATGACGAGGCCATTCTCCCAGGCGCGATCGAAGATCCGCCGCGCCGGCGCCGCGGCGGCGGGCAGTGGCGTCTTCCTCGCCTTGTCCACGACCAGCTCGACCGCGGCCAGCATGCCGCGGCCGCGGACATCGCCCACGAGCGGATGGTCGCGCAGGCTCTCGAGCCCGGCCATCAGGCGGCGGCCGGCCTTGACGCCGTTCTCGAGCAGGCCGCCCTCATAGAGCTTGAGCACTGCCAAGCCGACGGCAGCGCTGACCGGATGGGCGGAATAGGTATAACCATGCCCGACCGCCGCCGCACCCGCGCCATCGGCAATCACGTCATAGACGTGGTCGGCCATCAACATGGCCCCCATAGGGACGTAGCCGGAGGTGAGGCCCTTCGCCGTGGTCATGAAGTCGGGGACGATCTCGTCGTGCGCGCACGCAAACAGCGGCCCGGTCCGGCCGAAGCCGGTAATGACCTCGTCGGCAATGAACAGGATGCCATACTGGCGGCAGAGCTCGCGGATCGCCTTGAGCCAGCCGGCGGGCGGCACGATGACGCCGCCCGAGCCCTGGATCGGCTCGGCATAGAACGCGGCCACGCGGTCCGCGCCGATCGCCTCGATCTTTTCTTTGAGCGCCGCGAGCGAGGCCGCGATGATGGCGTCCGGATCGCTGCCCACGGGATTGCGGTAGGGATAGGGCGAGGGGATCTTGTGCTGCCAGTCGAAGGGCACGCCGAACCCGGCATGGAACGACGGCAGGGCGGTGAGGCCGGCGCCGACGGTCGACGAGCCGTGGTAGCCCTGCTCGATCGAGATGAACTGGTCGCGCTCGGGCGAGCCCTTCGCATGCCAGTAGTAGCGGACGAAGCGCACCGTGCTGTCGATCGCGTCCGACCCGCCGAGCGTGAAATAGACATGGTTGAGGTCGCCCGGCGCGCGATCGGCGAGTTCTGCGGCGAGGCGGATCGCCGCTTCCGAACCCAGGTCGAAATAGCCGGTCGCGTAAGGCAGTTCGCGCATCTGGCGGGCCGCCGCCTCGACGATGCTCTCGTGGCCGTAGCCGGCGTTGACGCACCAGAGCCCGGCAAAGCCGTCGATGAGTTGATGGCCTGTCGCGTCGGTCACCGTGGCGCCCTTGGCGGATTTGAGCACCCGCACCCCCAGCTTCTCGTGGCCGCGATATGACGCGACCGGATGGATGAGATGGGCGCGATCAAGTTCGATCAGGGAATTGGCGAGCATGGAAATCTCCGAATCAGCCGAGAGCCTGAATCAGCCAAGAGCTTGACTGGCGAGCGCAAAGATGGCGGGGCCGGCGTTCTCTCTGCCGGCCTTGGCCGGCTTGCGCATGGCGACGCCGCCGCCGACCTCGAGGAGGCCAAGCTCGCTGAGCCAGGGGGCGAGGCCGCTGTCGCCGGGCGTGTCGACGCGCAGGAACGCGCCGGTCCGTACGGCCGCGAAGAAGCCGATCAGCGCCTGGGCATCCTGCATGTTGGCGGCAACGACTGGTCCGACGACCTCGCCGCGGCCGAACGTGCGGATCGCGGCAAAACCTTCGACCGCCCCGTTGCGCCGCACGACAGCCAACTGCCCGTGTACTGCGAGCCGGTCGATCAGCGCACCGCGGCCGACGCCGAATGCGTCGCGGTCGAGGCTCTTGATGGCGGCGATATCATCAGCTGCCGCAAGGCCGACGTTGCCGGGCGCCGCGATCTCTTTCACCGGGCCCTGATGCTGCCGGATCTCGCCGCACTCGACGAAGCCGAGCTTTCGGTAGAGCGGCAGCCCGTCCTCCGTCGCCGTCAGCCGCAACGGCCGGTCGCCGGCGAGCGTCAGCGCCGCATCCATCAGCCGGCGCCCGAAGCCGCGTCCGCGCAAGGCCTCGTCGACGATCACCATGTTGATGGCGGCGCAATCCCGTCCGTAGGGCGTCATGAGAATGGTGCCGACGACGCGACCCTGATGGGTCACCGCCACCGTGCCGGAGCTCAGCTCGAGCACCATGCGCCAGTCTTCCGGCCGGTGCGGCCATTTCGCCTGGCGCGACAGCGCCACCGCACCGTCGATGTGCTCCGGGCCGAAGGCGATCAGGGCGATATTGTCCGAGGCGATATTATCTGCTGTCTGCATGGGGCATCCTTTCCCGCCCCAAGTGTCGAGCGAAGTCCGGCGGCAGATCATGCAAAGACGTCGGCCGCAACGATATCTTGCACCGTTAACCGGGCCGCTTTCCGCATCATATGCCGCCCGCATCATGGGCGGCATAGTGCTCGTTTGCCGTCAGCTACCGCGCGCCTTGCTTCAGGATCACCATGGTCGTCGTTTCGGCCACGGCCGGGATGGATTGCAGAACGTCTCGGATGAAGGTTCCGAGGGCTTCGATGTCGGAGACCCAGACGCGCAGCATGAAGTCGATGTTGCCGGTCACGAGGAGGCATTCCGTGACCTCGGGCCGGTCGGCGATCGTGGCCAGGAACTGGTCGGTTCCTTCCGGGCCGTGCCGCGCCAGCCGCACCGATACGAGGACGCTGATGTTCTGCCCCAATGCGGCCGGATCGATGCGCGCGGCGTAGCCGAGAATGACGCCTTCGTCCTCCAGCCGCTTGACGCGACGGCCGCATGGCGTCGGGGAAAGCCCGATGCGATCGGCCAGCTCCAATATCGAAATCCGACCTTCCTTCTCCAGGATGGCTAGGATCAATCGACATTCAGGATTCACGGATGGCTGAATATGTGATTCATGAGACGCCAGATTCTTCGATCTGGGGTCTGGTTGATGACCAAGCGGTACGAGCTTTCGCAAGCCCAGTGGCGTCGG
>NZ_BMJQ01000027.1 GCF_014643535.1 Aliidongia dinghuensis
GCCGAAGGGCCCGCCGTTCCCGCCGCCGCCGGAGAACCCGCCCGGTACGCCGCCGAAGGGCCCGCCGTTCCCGCCGCCGCCGGAAAACCCGCCCGGTACGCCGCCGAAGGGCCCGCCGTTCCCGCCGCCGCCGGAGAACCCGCCCGGTACGCCGCCGAAGGGCCCGCCGTTCCCGCCGCCGCCGGAGAACCCGCCCGGTTCGCCGCCGAAAGGCCCGCCGTTCCCGCCGCCTCCCCCTAAAGACTGATCCCTGATCGACGGGGTGAGATCGGCCGACCTCGCCCCGTCGTGATCAGGCCGCTTACCGTCTTCGGCCGGAGACCTACGGCAATGATAACCGCTGAAACGTCCAGCGCGCCGCCCAGCACGCGGCTGAGCGCCGCGCTGGTCGCTGAATACCGCCCTGAATTGATCCCGGTCTTGGAGGGTAGCGCCGAAACCGCGTGGAACGCCGCCGATGGCGCTGCGGCCAGGTCCCGTTTCGCTGCCGAGCGGTTTCTCGCCCTCCCCGGAATGCTCTCGGCCGGCGATACGGCGCTCGTCGCGAATTATTATCGGACCCTGATCGAGGCCGGATGGATGGTAGCGGTCCAGGATCCAGTGCGCTGGGTGACCAGCAACGATCCGGTCGGCCGCGCGCTCTTGCAGCAGTTCCGCCCGCTCGTCGAAGCGATCGCCGGCCGACCGCTCCGCGACAGCTACACCTTCACGGCCGAATATCTGCCGGGCGCGGCGTTGCCGATGCACATCGACCGCCTGCAATGCGAATATACGATCTCGTTGCTGCTCGATTACGATCCGCTGCCCGAGGGAGAGCGGTCGCCCTGGCCGCTCGACGTCGAATCGCCGCTCCATGCGGAGACCCTGCATTTCCACCAGGCGCGCGGCGAGGGCGTCCTGATCAAGGGCAGGGAACTCAGGCATGGGCGTCCGACCGCGCTCGATAAGGACCGCTGCCTCGTGATCATGCTGCATTACGTCGAAGGCGACTTCCCGGACGAGCAGATGGAGCCGTATTGAAGGACGCTGGCCTTCTTACACCGTCTCCTTCATCAACTGCTCCGCCATTTCGCGCAGTTTCGCCCGCTGGATCTTGATGCCGTTCGGGCTTGCCGTGGTCGGGAAGGCCTCGACCACGGCGATGCGCGCCGGCACCTTGAACCGGGCGATCCGTTCGCGGCAAAGCGCCTGCAACGCCGCCTCTTCAAGGCGGGTGCCGGGCTCGGCCGTGACGAAGGCGACGGGCACGGCGTCGGCGGCGTTGCTGGCGGCCCCTTTGGTGGCGGCTACCACCTGGGCACTCGCGACGCCGGGCAGGGTCACGAGGAACCCCTCGATCTCTTCAGGATTGACCAGGAAGCCGCCGAGCCGGAGCGTGTCGCCGAGCCGCGTCTCGTAAATGAACCCATCGCCGTCGAGGCGGCCGAGGTCGCCGCTGCGGAAGAAGCCGTCGGCTGTCGTGGCGCGCCGCGTCGCTTCGTCGTTGCCGAGATAGCTCATGAAGCGCGACGGCGCCTTGAAGCAGAGCTCGCCCGACTGGCCCGGTGGCAAGACCGCCCCGGTTTCGGGATCGCGCACCGAGACCTCGGCCTCCTGATTGACCGGGCGGCCCCCGGCCATGAGGCGGTTCGGCCCGTGCGACGCCGCGAACAGCGCCTGCATTTCGGAACTGCCGTACACCCCGCGCGGTGCGAGCCCGATCGCCTCGGCCGCAGCGGCCGTTGCCGCGGCGCCGGGATGGAACGCGGCGAAACCGAAGAGCCGCATGGTCGTAAAGGGCTCGCCCGCGGCACCGTCGATGATGCGGGCCAGGAGATCATCGCCGCCGACCGCATGGGTGATGCCGTGCCGGCGGATGAGGTGCGCCGCCTCGGCGCCGTCGAAGCGGTCCATGCACACGACATGGGCGCCGCCGGCGATGGCCGCCATCGCCGCGGCATTGCCGAACGTGCCGCACAGCGGGATGCAAGCGAGCAGCGCGCTGGTCGGCCGGTCGGTCTCGAACGCGCGCATGACGTCGGCCGCGTGGCCGGCGATCGCGCGCTGGCTGTGCAGCACGAGCTTCGACCCGCTGGTCGTGCCGGAGGTAGTAAAGGTGAGGCAGGGCAGGTCCGGTGCCGCCGCGTCGGGCACGTCGCCGGCGAAACGGGCCTCGGGATCGAGCCGCTCCGCCGGCAGGCCGGCGACGGCGCTTACGCCCGCGGGCAGCCGGCGCCCGATCACGAGGCGCAGCGCCGGTCGGTCCGTCTTGGGGATCGCCGCCAGGAGGGCCGGGAAGTCGACCGGCTCGAAGCCCCATTCCGTTACCAGCACACGCGCCGCCGACCGATGGAGCAGGCTGCCGACCTCGGCCGTGCGGAACCGCGTGTTCACATGGATCGCCACGGCGCCGAGCCTGGCGGATGCGAAGACGAGCGCCAGATAGTCGGCGCTGTTCGGCAGCCAAAGAGCGACGCGATCGCCAGGCCGGACACCCGCTGCGCGGAGCTGCGCCGCCGTGCCCGCGACCCGGGCCGAGAACGCGCGCCAGTCGAGCGTGCCGGTGCCGTCGGTCACCGCCGCGGCATCTGGTTTGCGGGCAGCCCCCTCGGCGAGGAGGGCGGTGAGCGTCGACATCAGAACAGCTCCATCAGCGTCGCGTGGTCTGCCAGGTCGGCCGGCACGCCTTCGAAGATCACGCGGCCGGACTTCATCACCGCGACCGCGTCGGCGACGGCGAAGGCCTCGTGCACATTCTGCTCGACCAGCAGGATCGACATGCCGCGTGCCTGCTGCAGCGCCCGCACCGGGGCGAGCAGGTCCTGGAACAGCTTCGGCGCCAGGCCGATCGACGGCTCATCGAGTAGCAGGATCGAGGGGCGCGCCAGCAGCGCCCGGCCGATCGAGACCATCTGCTGCTGCCCGCCCGACAATTGTCCGGCGCGCCGGCGCCAGACGGTCTTCAAGACCGGCAGGATCTCCAGCACCTCGTCGGTGCGGGCCGCTTCCTCGCCGCCGCCAAGGCCCGCCGACCAGGCGGCGAGTGCGAAGGTTTCCGCCACCGTCAGGCCAGGAAAGACGCCGCGGCCTTCCGGCACATAGGCGACGCCGGCCCGCGCCATGGCAGCCGGGCTCGGCCTGATCGTCGCGCCATCGAGCGTGACGTGGCCGGCCGAGGGCGTGTGCAGGCCGAACAGCAGTCTCATCAGCGTGGATTTGCCGGCGCCGTTATGCCCGATCAGACAGAGCACTGTACCTTTGGCGAGGCTGAGGCTGACGCCGTCGAGCACACGACGCCCGGCGTAGCCTGCGACCAGATCATGGGCCGCCAGGGCTGCGGTGGTTGCCGCCGTCGTTGCTGCCTCCATCGTCGGCGCCGGGATCATTGCCGGCGCTCCCCGAAATAGATCCGGCGCAGGTCCGGGTTCCGCATGATCTCATCCGGTTCGCCCTCGGCGAGCTTGCGGCCCTGGTCGAGGAAGGCGATACGGTCCGCCACCTCCGTCACGATGTCGAGATTATGCTCGATCAGGCAGATCGTGACGCCCTCGGCCATGGCACCGCGCAGCAGCGCCGTGAAGCGGCTGCGCGAGGCGGGGTCGAGGCCGGACGCCGGCTCGTCCAAAAGCCAGATCTTGGCGCCGGACGCCATGATGCGGGCCAAGGACAGGAACTTCGCCTCGGCATAGGAAAGATCGATCGCGCGGGCACGGGCGAGCGGCAGGAGCCCGGTGCGCTCCAGCGCCGCCTCCGCCGCCGCCCGCCGTTCCAGCCCGCCGCCGGGCTGCCAGAACCAGGCCCGGCGCTCGAGGCTCGCCAGCACATTGTCCCGGACCGACATATGGGTAAAGAGGCGCAAGTCCTGGAAGCTGCGCGCGATGCCGAGGCGCGCCACGCGATGCGGTGCCAGGCCCGTGATCGGTCGGCCGGCGAGGCTCACAGCACCCGCGTCCGGCATGAGATTGCCGGTCACGAGGTTGAACATCGTCGTCTTGCCGGCGCCGTTCGGGCCGACGAGGGCGGTGATGATGCCCTCGTGCAGCTCGAGATCGAGCGCCTGGATCGCGGCGAGGCCGCCGAAGCGCTTCGACAGGCCGTTGAGGCTGAGGAGCGCCGTCATCAGCGCTGTCCCACGGGCCGGCCGGCGAGCCCCGCAGGGCGGAAGATCATGAGCAGCGTCATGGCGAGGCCGTAGATCAGTTGCTGCACCGCGCCAATGTCGGTCGGCGGGATGAAGGGCAGGAACGAGAGCCCGGCCGGCAGCAGCAAGAGGAGCACGGCGCCGACGAGCGGCCCGGCGAGTGTGCCGACGCCGCCGATGATGACCATGGCGAGGAGCAGGATCGACTGTTCGAGCGTGAAGCTCTCGACATTGACGAACGCCTCCTGGAACGCGAACAGCGCTCCCGCGAGGCCGGCGAGCGCGCAGCCGACGGCGACGGCGAGCGTCTTCAAGCGCGCCACATCCTTGCCGAAGGCGCGCGCCGCACTCTCGCTGTCGCGCAGCGCCATCAGCGAGCGACCGAAGCTGCCGCGCATCAAGAGCCGAATGCCGATGAGGCAGGCGCCGAGTGCTGCGAGGCAGACGGCAAAAAACGCCCAGGGCGAGGAGACGTCGAGGCCCAGGAGCGTCGGCGGCGGAATGCCGACCAGCCCGCCGATGCCGCCGGTGAGCGACTGGGCCTGGGTGAAGACGGTCGTCGCCAGCATCTGCAGCCCCAGGCTCGCCGCCACGAAATATTCGCCGCGCACGCGGAGCGCGGGAAGGGCGAGGCAGAGCGAGGCGGCACCGGCGAGCGCCGTCGCCGCGAGTGAGGCCAGCGCCACGTCCGGTGTGACGAGCAGCGCCACCTGCGCCCCGGCATAGGCGCCGAGGCCGAAGAACACGGCGTGCGCCGTGCTGAAGATGCCGGCATATCCCACCAGCACGTTCAGGCTGACGGCGAGGATGCCGAAGATGGCCGCGAGCGTCGCGAGATTGAGCAGATAGGCGGTCATCGCGGCACCGGCTGGCCCAGGAGCCCGCTCGGGCGGAACAGGATGAAGCCGAACAGCAGCACGAAGCCCGCCGCCTCGCTCCATTGCGTGTCGAGCACGGCCACGACGAGGCTCTCGGTCACGCCCAAGAGCAGGCCGGCTGCGACGGCGCCGCGCAGGCTGCCGATGCCGCCGACGATCGAGGCGGCGAGGCTGATCAGCATGACATGGGGGCCGATCGAGGGCTGCAGGCCGCTCGTCGCCGCGATCAGCACCGCGCCCGGCACGGCGAGCGCCGAGCCCAGCGCGAAGGCGAGGGCAGAGAGCCGGCGAGCGGACAGCCCGTAGGCCCTGAGCAGCTCCGGGTTCTCCGAGAGCGCCCGGAGCGCCACGCCGGCCCGGGTCCGGCCGAGGAACAGGCCGGTGAGTACCAGCAGCAGGATCGTAACCAGGATCGCGACCCAGAACACGGGGGCGAGATAGAGGCCCGGCAGCACGGCCGTCGCCCGGGTGAGCGGCGAGCTATAGGCGACGAAGCTGCGGCCGAACGCCAGCTCAAGCAGGCTCTGCACGACGACGACCATGCCGAACGCCGCGACGAACACCGTGAAGAACGAGCCTTCGTGCCTGAGGATCGGCCGATAGACGAGCGCATCCATCGCGAGCCCGAAGCCCACGGCCACGACGAGTGAGGCAACGCAGGCAAGCGGCCAGGCGAGGCCGGCATCCGCCGTCTCCAGGAAGGCATAGCCGGCGAGCGCGAAGGTGGCGCCATGCGCCACATGGAAGACGCGGGTCGCCCCGAAGATCAGCGCGAAGCCCGCGGCCGTCAGCGCATAGATGAGGCCGGTCTGGATGCCGGATGCGAGCAGCTGGACGAGCAGCATCGGCTCAGCCGATCCGCTCGGCCTTGCCTCCCTTCATCCGGTTGATCTGGATCGGGATCGAGATGTTGCAATTGTCGTCGAACGTGCCTTCGCCGCCGACCAGCGCGAATTTGCGCACGCGCAGCAGTTCGGCTCGAAGCGCCTCACCATCGACCGGCTTGCCGGCCTTCTCGAGCCCCTGCGCCAGGAGGCCGAACAGGCGGACCGCGTTGTAGTAGTTCTGGTGATAGGTCGTGGGATCGCTGTGGTACTTCTCGCGCCAGTCCTTGACGAAGCGCTGGGTCACCGGGTCCTGGAGCGTCCAGTCGCTCAGCTGGGCGGTGAACACAAGGCCCTCCGCCTCCGCGAGGTCGCGCACCGAGGGGATGGTCGCCGCCGAATAGGTCACGAGCTGCTGGCTCACGCCATTGTCGCGCAGCTGCTTGATGATCTGCGCCTGCTGCGCGCCGTAGCTCGCGAAATAGACGGCGTCCGGCGTGCTTTCGCGGATCTTGGCCGCGATCGGGCCGAACTGCTGGGCGGTGGGTGCGATGCTGAAGCTGCCGGCGAGCGTGCCGCCGTTTGCCGGCAGGGCGTCGGAAATCTGCTTCAGCGCCGCGTTGCCGAGCGGATCGTCGACATAGAGCACGGCGACCCGCTTGGCGCCCTGCGCCTTGAGCCACGGGATGATGGCCGCGATCTCCTTGTCGATCAGCGGGATGACGTTCCAGAACAAGGGCGCCAGGCCGGAGAGGTCCGGCCCGACGCCGCCGCCGTTGACCATCACCACCTTGTTGCGCTGGCCGATCGGGGCGGCCGCCTTGGAGACGCCGGTAAAGCCGATCAGCGTGTAGACCGCGTGATCGACGTTCGCGAGCTTGGTCATGCCGGTGGCGCCGCCCTGGGGCGTCGCCTGGCTGTCCTCGGCGCGCAGCTCCACGGGCTTGCGCAGCATCTTGTCCTCGGCGAGGTGCGCGAGCGCCATTTGCGCACCGGCCGTGAAGATGGCGCCGTATTCCGCGTTCGGCCCGGCCATGGGGAAGAGGGTGCCGATGATGTAGCTGGCCGCCTCCTCGGCAAAGGCGCGGCGGCAGGCGAGCAGCAGCGCCGCGGAGGCGGCGGACCCCATGAGCAGCGTTCGGCGTCGAATCATGATCGTTCCTCCCCAGCCCGGGACGCGTCTTGGGCGCGCCATCGTCATTTTGTCGGAAAGGGGACCATCGGGGCCGCCAGAAATCAAGTGCATATTCAACAATCGGAACGCCATTCCGTATGGGGATGAAGGTTGGCGCTCTCGGCCGGATTTTTCGCCGTTTCTGCCAAGGCGCATTTTTGCCGTGAAATGACAATCCCGATAAGCGGGCGATGGATGGATCGTGACCGACCATCGGCAGATGCTCGATGCCATGAGGCGGCGGTTTGCCGCGCGACCCTTTGCGCATTGGCGTGACAGCGTCTACAGCCGTGGGTATCGTCGCCATCGATCGGCGCGCGTGTTGCGCGATGCCGTGACACATTCGCCGGACGAGGGGCCTGCCGTTTGGAAGCCACGTCTATTGCCCGCGACGACAAGCCCTTCGCCGCAGGCATCACGCTCGGTGCCTTTCGCATACTTGGCCTGGCCCAGGACGAGCCGCACGCATATTGGTACAGAGCAACCCGGTTGGCAGATGGCCAGCCGGTCGTGCTCTATCTGCCGCACCAGATGCGGCGTCCGGTGCTGGAACGCCAGCGGGCGCTGCTGGCGCCGATTGCCGATCCGGCCATCGATCGCATGCTCGATCTCACCGAGCTGGCCGGCCGGCCGGCGATGGTCCTGGCACACGACGGGCATGCCGCGTTCCTGTCGGAGCTCTGCGGCACGCCGATTGGGGATCTCGACCGGTTTTTAACGATCGCGATCGGCCTCGCCGACGCGCTGGCGCGGCTGCACGAGCGCGAGATCGTGCATCGCGACGTTCGTCCGGCGAACGTGCGCTACGCGCCCGAAACCGGGTCGGTGCGGCTTGCCGGCTTCTCGCTTGCGGCGGAACTGCATCGCGCCGGCGCGGTCGATCCGTCGGCGCCGCTGCATGGCGATCTGCCCTACATGTCGCCCGAGCAGACCGGTCGGACCAATCGGCCGGTCGACTGGCGCAGCGATCTCTATTCGCTGGGCGTCCTGTTCCACGAGCTCTTGACCGGTGCCACGCCGTTCCAGGCCCACGACCCGATCGGCTGGGTGCATTGCCATATTGCGCGCCAGCCGGCGCCGGTCACGGCCTCGCGCCCCGACCTGCCGCCGATGCTGGCGTCGATCGTGCTCAAGCTGCTCGCGAAGAGCGTCGAGCAGCGCTACCAGTCGGCGGCCGGCCTCAAGGCCGATCTCGAGGAATTCCGCGTGCGGCTCGCGGCCGACAATGGCGAGGCGGGCTTTCCACTCGAGCGGCATCAGCGGCGTAGGGAGCTGGTGCTGCCGCACCGCCTCTACGGCCGCGATGCGGACGTCGGAGAACTGCTCGACGCGTTCGAACGGGCGCGGGCCGGCAATGCCGAGCTGCTGCTGGTCACGGGGCCGTCAGGCATCGGCAAGTCGGCGCTCGTGCACGAGGTGCTGAAGCCGATCACGCGCGAGCGCGGCTATTTCGCCCAGGGCAAGTTCGACCAATATCGGCACGACACGCCCTATGCCGCCGTCATCGACGCGCTCCGGACGCTGGTGCGCAGCCGGCTGACCGAAGGGCCGGTCCGCGTCCGGCGCTGGCGCGAGGCGACGCTCCAGGCGCTTGGCGCCAACGCGGCGCTGGTGACGGACGTGATCCCGGAGCTCGCGCGCACGCTTGGGCCCACGATCGTGCCGGCGCCGGTGCCGCCGAGCGAGGCGAAGAACCGCTTCCACAATGCCGTGACGCGCCTCGTCCAGACGCTTGCCAGCGACGAGCATCCGGTGGCGCTCGTGCTCGACGACCTGCAATGGGCGGACTCCGCGTCGGTCGAGCTGCTGGCCGGTCTTTTGACCGATCCGGACAGCCGGCATTTCCTGGTGATCGGCGCCTATCGCGACAACGAGATCCTGGCCGAGGGGCCGCTCGCCCGCGGTGTCCGGCGCATCGAAGCGGCGGCGCGCGTGACGCGGCTCGACCTTGCCCCGCTCACGCGCGACGAGATCGCGACCTATCTGGCGGATGCGCTCCAGGAAGACCGGCCGGACCTGCTGCCCTTGGCCGAGATCCTGGCGGCGCGCAGCGAGGGCAATCCGTTCTTCCTTGGGCAGCTGCTGCTGTCGCTCGCGCAAGCCGGCTCGATCCGGCGCGAACTGGGCGTCGACGGCTGGGTGATCGACCGGGCGGCGATCCTGCGCCAGGCGGCGACGGACCCGCTCGCCGACCTGCTGGCCCGCCGGCTCGACCAGCTGCCGCCCGCGACCGCGTCGGCGCTGGGACAGGCCGCCGCAATCGGCAACCGGTTCGCGCTCACGACGCTCGCCGCCCTCTGTGATCAGACGGAGGAGGCGACGGCGGCCGAGCTCGTGCCGGCACTTCGGGCGGGCCTGCTGATCGCGCTCGACGACGGCGACAAAGCACCGGTCTTGCAATTCGCCCACGACCGGCTGCAGCAGGCGGCCTACCGGCTGGTGCCGGAGGGTGAGCGGCCGACGGTCCATCTGAAGCTCGGCCGCTTGCTGCGCGGGCTGGCACCGGCCCCGGAGGATCCCGGCTTCTTCGACGCGGTCGGCCATCTCAATATCGCCCGCGTCCTGATCTCGGACCCGACCGAGCGGGAGGCGCTTTCCCGCCTCAACGTGGCGGCGGCCGATCGGGCGCGCAGCGCTGCCGCCTTCGATGCGGTCCTGCGCTCGCTCACCGTGGCGCTCGAACTCCTGGGCGGCGAGCCGTTCGACCGCGCCTTTGCGCTCCGGCTGCATCTTGAGGCGTCCGAGGCGGCCCGGCTCGAGCAGCAGGAGGCCCTGTCGGAGCGCTTGATCGCCGAGGCGCGCCGCTTCGTTGCCTCGGCGCACGACGAGGCCGCGGTGCTCGAAATGGTGACCGAGAACCGGGTCGTGCTCGGCGATCTCGCCGGCAGCGTCGCAAGCGCGCTCGAAGCGCTGGCGCTGCTCGGCCTGCCGCTGTCGGAGCGTTTCGCCAAGCTTCGCCTGCTGCCGGCGATCGCGAAACTCAAGCTCACGTTCTGGCGCCGCCCGATCGAGCAGCTGGCCGATCTGCCGGCGATGACGGACCCGCGCGCGCGGCTCGCCATGCGGATCATCTCGGCCTGCTCGGTCCCGGCCTACGTGCTGGGGGCCGACGTCTGGCCGCTGCTTATCCTGCTGCAGACGGAACTGTCGATCCGCTATGGGCTGGCGCCGGCGACACCGCACAGCTTCAGTTCCTGCGCCGTGGTGCTGTGCGTCGTGGGCGACGTCGAGGCCGGCACGCGGCTCGGCCGGCTGGCGCTCGAACTGGGCCCCCGGCTCGGCGCCTTGAAGCAGGACTTCGTCTTCGCCTTCAACACCCATCACTGGAAGCATCGGGTTGCCGACAGCCTGGTGCCGCTCCGGCGCTCCTGCATCGCGCTGCACGAGGCGGGCGACTACAATTTCGCCGAATATGCCGCCTGGGCCGAGATCACCCATCTGCTCTATGCTGGCGCCGACCTCGCGGGCGCCGACAATTTCCGCGCGGAAATCCTGCCGCGCATCCGCCGCCGCGGCTCGCCGTTCGGCAATGGCGGCGTCGACATGGTGCTGTTCTTCATCGACGCCCTGCGCTCGGAGCATCTTGAGATCGATGTCGGCGCTCAGGATTTCGGCGCCCCGATCGAGGACAGGACTGAGCTGTCGGGCCTGCATCGCGCCTATTTCCTGGTCGCCCGCTGCATGCTGCGCCTCGTCTTCGGCGCGACCGGCGCAGCACTCGCCGATGCCGCTGCGCTCGAGCCGCTGCGCAACACGCTGCTCAGCACCGTCGCCTTCACCATCGCGCCGTTCTACGAGGCGCTGGCGGTTCTGGGCGAGCTCGACCGGATGCCGGCCCAGGCACGGCGCCGGGGCCTCCGCCGCGTCCGCTCGGTCCTGCGCCGCCAGCGCCGCTGGGCGCGCCTGTCGCCGGGCGATCACGATCACCGTGTCTTCCTGATCGAGGCGGAGCTGGCGCGTGTCGCCGGGCGCCACGACCGGGCGGCCGGTCTCTATCTCGCGGCCCTCGAGCGGGCCGCGGCCGCGGGCTTCCAGATGGATTGCGGCCTCATCGCCGAGGCGGCGGCACGGCTCCATCGCGCGCTCGGCCGCGATCTGCGCGCCGACCGCTATCTGATCGAGGCGCACGGCTATTACCGGGCCTGGGGTGCCCGCGCGAAATGCCAGCAGCTCGCAACCCAGCATCCGACCCTGTTCCGTCCGGGACCGGGCGAGGCGGCGGCCCGTCCAGCGGCGCGGCCGGGGGCGCTGTCGGGCGCATTTGGCGCCGATGCACTCGACGCCGCGACCGCGATCAAGCTCGCCGCCGCGGTCTCGAGCGAGCTCTTGCTGGAGCCGCTGGTCGTTCGGCTGCTCGATCTCGCCATGGAGAACGCCGGGGCCCGTTTCGCAGCCCTCATCCTCGCCGACGGTGGCGAGCTCACGGTGCCGGCCGAACATCGGGTCGACGGGGACGAACGGCTCTTCATCCTCGACCGGCCGCTCGCCGAGACCGATCTGCCGGCCGCTGTGGTCCATTACGTGACCCACACGGGCGAGACGGTCGTGCTCGAGGACGCCGGTGCCTCGCTCCAGTTCGGCAATTCCGCCCGCTGGGCCGACGGCGTGCCGCGCTCCGTGCTCTGCTTGCCGATCACCGATCGCGGCCGGCTCACGGGCGCGCTTTATCTCGAGAACGACCTCGCGACCGGCGCTTTCACCCAGGAACGGGTCGAGCTGCTGCGCGTGCTCGCCGGCCAGGCGGCAATTGCCATTGCCAATGCCCGGCTGTTCACCGAGCTTGACGAGACGCGGGCGGCGCTCAAGCGGTCGAACGAGGCGCTCGAGAATTCGAACCGCGAGCTCGAGCGCAAGGTCGCCGAGCGGACCAGTGACCTCGAGGCGTCGCTCCAGCGGCTCGAGGAGGCCAATGTCGAGCTGGAGCGGCTCGCCAACCACGACATGCTGACGGGGCTGTTCACGCGCCGGCGCTTCTTCGAGGCGGCGGAGCTGGAGCAGGCGCGGGCGCGCCGCACGAACCACACCGGCAGCATCTTCGTGGCCGATCTCGACCATTTCAAACGGATCAACGACACCTATGGCCATGCCGCCGGCGACGCTGCGCTCAGGGCGGTGGCACAGTGCCTGAAGGCGAGCCTGCGCTCGGTCGACATCGCCGGGCGGCTGGGCGGCGAGGAGCTGATCGCGCTCTTGCCCGAGACGGCGCTTGCGGATGCGGCCTGTGTCGCCGAGCGCTTCCGCGTGATGCTGGAGCGCACGGTGATCCGGCACGAGGACCTGAGCTTCTCGGTCACGACCAGCGTCGGCGTCGCCAGCTGGTCCGGTGCCGACGAGGAGATCGCGCGCGTGATGGCCCGCGCCGACACGGCGCTCTATCGCGTGAAGCACGAGGGCCGCAACGCGATCGCGGTCGGGACGGCACCGATACAACGGTCGGAGCGGCCAGAGGCGGAGCCTGCGGTCGACTAGGGCGGCTGAGCGGTCGGCCCAGGCGCGGCACAACGCCGCTCGACAGCTTCGTGAAAGGTTCGGCCCTTAGAATGGTATCCGAGAACGATAAGCGGCCGAGACGGCCGCCGGGAGGCCGCCCATGCTGCGAACGATCGCGCCGCGAACAATCCGCTTGCCCCGCCGCGCCATCGCGTTCATGGGACCGTGATGAGATCCATGCGACGACTGATGCTGGCGCTGCTTCTGTCTGCGCTGGCGACGACCGCCCGCGGCGCCGACAAGGTTACGCTGATGGTCGGCGGCATCGAGAAGATCATCTATCTGCCGGCGGCGCTCGGCGAGCAGCTCGGCGCGTTTCAGGAGCAGGATCTGGATGTGGAGATCCGGTCCGAGCCTGTCGGCATCGAAGCCGAGGACGAGCTCCTGGCCGGCGCGGTCGACGGTGTGGTTGGTTTCTACGATCACGCCGTCGACCTGCAGGCGCGCGGCAAATTCATCGAATCAATCGTGCTCTTCGGCCTGACGCCTGGCGAGGCCGAGCTCATTCCGACCCGTCTTGTCGGGGAAATCCGGTCGCCGGCCGATTTCAAAGGGCGCACGCTCGGTGTCACCGGCCTCGGCTCATCGACCGATTTCCTCACGCAATACCTGGCCGTGAAGCACGGCGTGCCGCTGCGCGACATTTCCCTGCTGCCGGTCGGTGCCGGCGACACGTTCATCGCCGCGATGCTCGACGGCCGGATCGACGCAGGCATGACGACGGAGCCCACCGTCTCCCGTCTGCTCAAGACCGGCGGCGCCCAGATTCTCGTCGACATGCGAACGCCGGAGGCGACCCGGGAAGCGCTCGGCGGCATCTATCCATCCGCCTGTCTCTATGTTCAATCCTCCTGGGTGCGGCACCATCGGGACGTGGCGCAGCGCCTGGTCAACGCCTTCGTCAAGACGCTCCGTTTCATTGACACCCACAACGCCGCCGAGATCGCGGACCGTATGCCGAGCGAATATTTCGCGGGCGACAAGCTGAGCTACATCCAGGCGCTCGCCGAGGGCAAGGCGCGCTTCACGCCCAGCGGCAAGATGCCGGGCGACGGGCCGCCGACCGTGCTCGCGGTGCTGAGCGGCTTCTCGCAAAACGTACGCGGCAAGACGATCGATCTCTCGAAGACCTACACCAACGAGTTCGTCAACGCCGCGAAGTGAAGGCCCGCGTGCCTAATCGTCGGGTGCCGCGGGAAGGGTGACCTCGACGAGCAGGCCCGACCCGAGCGGTGAGTCGGCGAGCGTCACCGTGCCGTCGTAGCGCCCGGCGATCTCCCGCACGATCGACAGGCCGAGACCGCTGCCGTCGCCGTCGGTGCCGAGCATCCGGTAGAACCGGTCGAACACGCGTTCCCGCTCGTGCAGTGGGATGCCCGGTCCTTGATCGGCAACGCGCAGGATGCCGACGCCGTCACCGGCCGCGACCGTGGCGTTGATGGCGCCGCCGGGCGGGCTGTAGCGCAGCGCATTGTCGACGATGTTCATGACGAGCTCGTGCAGCATGGCACGATTCGCCAGCACCCGGACGGGTGTGGCGTCGAAGCTGAGCTCGATGTTCCGGTCGAGCGCCCGATCCGCCACGGTCTCGAGCACGTGCCGCGCCGTCTGGGCGAGATCGACCGGCTCGCGCACGATCGAGAGCGCGCCGGGCTCGATCTTGGCGAGCATCAGCAGCTGGTTGGTCAGATGAACCATCTGGCCGACGCTCTCGTCGACGGCCGCGAGCGACTTGTTCTTCTCGTCCTGGTCGGTCGTGCTGAGGCCGTAGAACACCTGCGTCTTCAGCAGGGTAAGCGGCGTGCGCAGCTGGTGGGCGGCGTCGGCGATGAAGCGCCGCTGTACGGCGATCTGGTTGCGCACGCGCTCGACCGAATGGTTGAGCGCGGCCACCAGCGGGCGCAGCTCCTTCTGCACCAGGTCGGTCGCGATCGGGTCGAGCGTGTCCGGCGCACGCGCCGCGATCTCCTCGCTCAACCGCACGAGCGGCGCCAGGCCGCGATTGAGGCCGAACCAGGCGAGCGCCGCGGCGATGACGACGAGGCCCAGCTGACGCTCCGTCTCCGCCACCCACAGGTCGGCGATCATGCGCCGATGACCGCGCAGGGTCTGTCCGACGATGACGAGCGCAAATTGCCGGTCGCTGTCGCCGATCAGCGGCTGGCTGAGCGCCACGGCCCGGATCGGCTGGCCGCGGAACATGGCGTCGAAATAGCGCGGCTCAAAGGCCTCCGTCGCGTTCACCGGTCCGGGCACGTCGGAATAGCCGGCGAGCAGCGTGCCGTCAGCATTGGCGACGCGATAGACCACCCGGTCCTGGAAGCCCGACGCGAACATCTCGAGCGCCGAGGGCGGCACGATGGCCTCGACCAGGCCGTCGACGACCTTGATCTGCTCGGCGATGGTGTGCGCGGAGCCGACAAGCGTGCGGTCCGTGACGATGCCGGCGACGAGGCGGGCGTTCGAATAGCTCTGCCACGCGTTGAACAGCACCAGGACGAAGAGCGGTGCCAGGATCCAACGCAGCAGCTGCAAGTGCAGGCTGCTGCTCAGCATGGATCCTGGCGCAAGGCGTAGCCCAAGCCCCGGAAAGTGACGATGCCGACGCCGCTGCCTTCGAGCTTCTTGCGCACCCGGTGGACGTAGATCTCGATCGAATTGACGTTGCCGCTGTCGCCGAAGCCGAAGACGCTTTCCATCAGGCTGGTCTTGCTGACCGTGCCGCCCTCTTTGAGGATCAGGCTCTCCAGCACGACATGCTCGCGGGGGGTGAGCACGAGATCGGCGCCGGCCAGGAAGAATTGCCCGCTGTTGCGGTCGAGCGAGAGGGCGCCGTAGCGGGTGGTCGGGCTCAGCGGTTCGTGCCGGCGGCGCAGGCGGGCGCGGATGCGGGCTTCCAGCTCCTCGATGTTGAACGGTTTCGCGAGATAGTCGTCGGCCCCGCCATCGAGCGCCGAGACGCGGCTCGGCACGCTGTCGTCCGCCGTCAGCACGAGCACCGGCGTCGTGCTGCCGCGCGCCCTGAGGCGCGCCAGCACCTCGGTCCCGCTCAGCGCCGGCAGGGCCAGGTCGAGGATGACGAGCGAATAGTCCTGGGTCTTGAGGGCGTAGTCCGCGTCCTCGCCGTCATAGACGCAGTCGATCACATATTTGCTGCGGCGCAGCAGCATGGCGATCCAGTCGGACAGTTTCCGATTATCCTCGACAATCAGAATCCGCATTTCGTCCCTCTCGGACCGCGCTTCACGGCACGGCCGCCGTCGTCTGCCCGCGACGGTACACCGCCCATCGCCGGAACGCGACGCTCACGACGGGCCGGGGCTTTGGTCACGGCTCAGGCGAGCAGCCGGAACAGCTCGTGCTGAGAGGAGATGCCGAGCCGCTCATACGCCCGCTTCCGGTATGTCACGACGCTGCTCTTCTTGATCTCGAGCTCGAGCGCGATCCCTTCGGCGGTCATGCCGGCGAGCGCACGGGTGCAGACGTCGATTTCGCGGCCCGTGAGACCGCGGTCCAAGGCCAGGAGCCGTTGCCGGTAGAAGCGGAGCGATGTGTCCTTGGAGCGCGCGGTCGCCTCCGCGTCGCCCGAGATTGCCTGTCCTCCCGGGGATGCCTGTCCCAAGGTCGGCGCGATCTGGAGCGCCAGCCGGAGCACTTCCCGCGCGATCGACTGAGACAAGTGCTCGTACATCCGCCACTCCCTAAATTTTTATATTTCTCCGGCCTCGGGCCGGCTTCACCTCGCTGAAATCTAGCACCGCCAAACTTTCATTTAGCTTTCAGGGCAGAACTTCGCTTCCCCATTCGGGGGGACAGCCTGTCCCCCTTGAAATGGTCAGATTACGTCGCAGTGAAATGCGACCATTCACTCGAAATCTAGCATCGCACCTTGGCTGGAAAACTCAGTTTTCCGGGGCGGGGCCTATTTTTCAAAAATCATGGGGGAGAGATACATGCCTAAGCGCGGAATATCAGCAGTTCTACTTGCATCTACTGCCGCTGCTCTATTGTTCTCCGGCGCCGCCCGGGCGGACGACATGGCAGATCTCAAGGCGCAGATCAAAGCCTTGAGCGATCGTCTGAGCCAGATCGAGGCGGAGCGCGCCGCCGCGGCTAAAGTGCCGGCGGTCCAGACGACGACCGGCGCGCCGAAGCAGACCTCGGTCCCGGCGACGCTCCAGAAGGACCAGCAAGGCAACACGCCCGGCGGCACGACGGCGGTCGTCGACACCTCGGTGCCGGCGACCCTGCAGAAGGACACGGGCGGCAATGCGATCGGGATCCTGAACAACCCGGTCATGCTCTACGACGACAAGAACACGAGCGTGCGTCTCTACGGCCTCATCGAGGCGACGCTCGGCGTCGCGAACAACCAGAACAACAAGGGCGATCTGGCGGTCGGCTATCAGACGTCCTGGTTCAGCGGCAACCGCCTGGGCTTCGACGCTTTCCACGCCCTGAGCTTGGGCGACCAGATCGGCCTGCCGGGCCTGAAGGTGATCTCGAAGCTCGAAACTGAGTTCGAATCGCCGACCGGCAATGCCGACACGCCCGGCGTCATCTTCAATCGCGACGCCTGGGTCGGTTTCGAATCGGATGATCTCGGCAAGATCACATTCGGTCGCCAGAACTCGCTGACCCGCGATTTCACCCAGAACTGGGGCGATGCCTACGGCACGCCGGAGGTCACCACGAAGGAAGGCGGCTACAGCAACGTCAACAACTTCAAGCAGCTCATCTTCTACTCGGCGAGCTCGACCGGCACGCGCAACAACAGCGCCATCGAATGGAAGAAGCATCTGGGCGACCACTGGCTGGTCGGCCTCGGCTATGCGTTCGGTTCCGGCGGCGTCGGCGGCAGCGGCAACGGCGGGCCGGGCCAGTTCAACGCCGGCGGCGGCGGCACGCCTGGCCAGTTCTCGCTCGGCAGCAACGAGGCCGTGTCGATCGCCTACAACAATCTCGCCATCGGCCCCGGCAAGGCGAACTTCAACGTGAGCTACAACCGGGCCAACAACCACGAAAACGTCAACCAGGCCGAGCTGGTCGGCGGCAACTATTCGATCGGGCCGTTCCGGTTGAACGCCGGCTACATCCACTACACGGGCGAGCAGGGCGAGCACAACAGCGCCGGAACGCGCACCGACAATGCCTGGACGGTCTCGGGCAGCTATTGGCCGGCGGCAAAGGTCGAGACGGACATCGGCTACGTCCGCATGGACGGTACGCATGCCGGCAATTGTGGCGGCAACACGCTGCTGCCCTTCCTGCAGGACGCAAGCTGCGTGACGCGCGCGACCGTCGCCAACGGCGGCAGGGGAACGGTGTTCGGCTCGGTCATCTTCCACGCCGACAAGCAGACCGATTTCTACCTGGCCTCGGACTACCTGAAGGTCGACGGCGGCTGGTCGGTCGGGGATGCCCAGGGCAACGTCGACGGCATCGGCCACGGCCGTGCGCATGACGACGAAGTCGAGGTCGCGACCGGCTTCCGCTTCAAGTTCTGAGGCGCCTCAAGTTCTGAGTCGCCGGGGCGCGGCACCCGCCTGCGGCGAAAGCCGGGGATCCGGTCGGCCTCTCAGAGGTCGGTCCGGGTCCCCGGTACCCGAACATTTGATGCGCTCATGCGCCCGCCCGCAGACTTCTGGAGATCCCTTATGACCGACACCACGATCCGGCCTACAGCCAAACGGGCCGACGGCTTCTGGCCCTACGGCTGGTGGAAGATCGTCGACTGGCAGATCGGTATCATCCCGCTGCCGATCTTCGTTCTCCTGTTCGGGCTCATCGCGGCCTTCGTCATGACCGGCAAGGTGCCGTCCGACATCCTGATGGCGATCGTGCTGCTCGCGATGGGCGGCTTTACCTGTGCCGAGCTCGGCAAGCGGCTGCCGCTGATCCGCCATGTCGGCGCGGCCGCCATCTTCGCGACCTTCATCCCGTCCTACCTGGCGTTCCGCCATGTGCTGCCGGATTCGATCCTGAGCTCGGTCACCGAGTTCACGAAGTTCAGCAATTTTCTCTATCTCTTCATCTCGTCGATCATCGTCGGCAGCATCCTCGGCATGGATCGCCATGTGCTGATCGCGGGATTCCTCAAGATCTTTGTGCCGCTGGCGCTGGGCTCGGTCGTGGCCGGCATCGTCGGCACGCTCGTCGGCACGGCCCTCGGCCTCGGCGCCTATCACAGCTTCTTCTTCGTCGTAGTGCCGATCATGGCCGGCGGCGTCGGCGAGGGGGCGATCCCGCTGTCGATCGGCTATGCCGCGATCCTGCATTCACCGCAGGGCGAACTATTCGCCCAGGTGCTGCCGCCGGTGATGCTCGGCAGCCTGACCGCGATCCTGCTCTCGGGCGGCCTCAATTTCCTCGGCAAGCGCTACCCGCATCTGACCGGCGAGGGGCGGCTGCAACCGGGCACGCATCCGGAGATCGAGCCGGGTGAGGAGCCTGCGGGCGCCGTGCCGGATGTGACCACCATCGCGGCGGCCGGGGTGACGGCGGTGACGCTCTATCTGATCGGCGTCTTGTCGCAGCGCCTTTGGGATTTCCCGGCGCCGGTGACCATGTTGTTCATCGCCGTGCTCTTGAAGCTCACGCGCTCTGTCTCGCCGCGCCTGCAGAACGGCGCCTTCATCGTCTACAAGTTCTTCTCGACGGCCGTCACATATCCGCTGCTGTTCGCGATCGGCGTCGCGATGACGCCTTGGGACAAGCTCGTCGCCTCCTTCACGCTGCCCTACATCCTGACGATCATCGCAACCGTCGCGACGCTGATGGCGACCGGCTTCTTCGTGGCGCGGCTGCTCAAGATGTATCCGATCGATGTGGCGATCGTGAATGCCTGCCACAGCGGGCAGGGCGGCACGGGCGACGTCGCGATCCTGACCGCAGCCAATCGTATGCAACTGATGCCGTTCGCCCAGATCGCGACGCGCATCGGCGGCGCCATCACCGTGACGCTGACCCTGATCGCCCTCGCACGCTTCTTTACCTGACGAACCGGAGCCGGGCCCGGCAATACTCCAATGAGACGATGCTCAGACGGAGCAATTGCCGCGCCCGGCCCCATGGGTCGCCCTTTGACGGCATCGGCCCGACCGCCCATAGTCGGGCCATGAACCGCGATTATCCCTATTCGCCGATGGTCGGCATCCTCTCGGTCGTCCGCCGCGGCGACCGGTTCCTGCTCGTGCGCCGCGCCAAGCAACCCAATCTCGGACGCTGGGGCTTCCCGGGCGGCGTCCAGGAGCTGGGCGAGACCGTGATCGACGGCGCCCGCCGCGAGCTCCTCGAAGAGACTGGCCTCTCATCCGGCGGCGGGCGCACGACCACGGCGCTCGACGCGATCGAGCACGATGAGGCGGGTCGCATCCGCTACCACTACACGCTGGTCGTGGTCCTCATGACGGACGTCGCGGGCGAGCCGGTCGCCGGCGACGATGCGGCGGAGGTCGGCTGGTTCGGCCTCGATGACGTCGAACGCATCCCGACCATCGCGGCCGTGCGGCCGCTGATGGTCGAGATCTTGGGTCAGGCCGCGGCCTTGGGCATCGGCCCGACATAGGCCGATTGCGGGCGGATGATCCGGCCGCCCCGCGTCTGCTCCATGATATGCGCGGTCCAGCCGACAACCCGGCCGATCGCGAAGATCGGCGTGAACAGGTCGCGCGGCAGTTCCAAGGCCTCCAGCACGAGGGCGGTATAGAACTCGACATTGGTGTCGAGCCGGCGGCCGGGCTTGAGCCGGGCCAGGACCCGGAGTGCCCCGGCCTCGACGGCCTCGGCGAAGCGGATGCGGTTCGATCCGGCGCGCAAGGACAGCGCCACCGTCTTCAGCACGTCGGCGCGCGGATCGCGCACCCGATAGACGCGATGGCCGAAGCCCATCAGCCGGTCACCGTCGGAGATGGCATGCTCGAGCCAGGGCTCGATCTGATCCTCGTAGCCGATCGCGTCCAGCATGTCGAGCACCGGGCCCGGCGCGCCGCCGTGCAGCGGCCCCTTGAGCGCGCAGAGCGCCGCCACGACCGACGAGAAGACGCCGGCGCGGGTCGACGCTACGACGCGCGCCGTGAAGGTCGAGGCGTTGAGCCCGTGGTCGGCGACCGTCACCAGATAGGTCTCGAGGGCGGCGACATGATCGGGCGTGGCCGGCATTCCGCGCAGCATGCGCAGGAAATCCGCGGCCTGGGGTAGCGCCGGGTCGGGCGGTACCGCTGCCGCATCCTGCCGAGCGCGGGCGAGGGCGGCGACGAACACCGGCATGGCAGCTGTCGCGAGCAGATGATGGGGCAACGGGTACGTGTCCGGCAACGCCGCGAGCAGCAGCCGCAAGCCTTCAGTCACGGTCAGGCCCGCCGCCGCCGGCAGCAGCGGCCGCCCGATCTCGAACGCCGCGACCCGGGCCTCGCCGAGAGCGCGGGAGATCGTCTCCGGGGCTGCGGCCTCGTCTGTGAAGCCGTGCCACAGCAAGGCTGCGACCGCCTCCTGGCTCACATGCCCTGCCAATTCCTCGATGTCGTGGCCCCGGAAGATCAGGCGCCCCTGTTCGCCGTCCACATGGCTCAGCACGGTCTCCGCCGCGATGATGCCGTCCAAACCGTCCGATGCTGCCGTCATGGCGAATCTCCAAATTGCGCACTCGCCAGACATCGGATCGGTGGTTAATATCGTCAATATTGATTCAATACATCAATATATGGAGATCGCGTTGCCGGCCGGAGATCTGATCGATGCCGCCGAGGCGACGGCGCTGCTGGGCGTCGGGCGGGCGACGCTCTATGCCTATGTCAGCCGCGGCCAGATCCGGGCGGAGCCGGACCCGGCCGACCCACGGCGCCGGCTCTATCGCCGGGTCGACATCGAGGCACTGAAGACGCGCAAGGCGCGCGGCCGCCGGCCTGAGACGGTGGCGGAGACGACGCTCGACTGGGGTCTGCCGGTGCTCGAATCGGGCATCACCCTGATCGCTGACGGGCGGCTTCATTATCGCGGGCGGGATGCGACGGCGCTCGCCGGCACGGCGACGCTCGAGGCGACCGCGCGGCTGCTATGGGACTGCGGTGCAACGGACCCGTTCGATCGGCCGGCGCCGCCGATGCCGGCGGCCTGGCCGGCCGTCCTGCCGCACCTCACGGCGCTGACGCCAATCGAGCGGGCCGCAGCCCTGCTGGCGCTGACGCCGCCGTCCTTGCCGACCACCGGTCGCGCGGCAGCGCGGCTGTGGCCCGAGGCCTCGGAGTTGCTGCGCCTGGTCGCGGCCGCCGCGATCGGCCGGGCGCCGTCGGACCAGCCCATTCATCAGGTACTGGCCGAGGCCTGGGGGCTCGATGCGGCGGGGGCGGACCGGCTCAGGGCGGCGCTGGTGCTGTCGGCCGACCATGAATTGAACACCTCGGCCTTCACCATGCGGTGTGTCGCCTCGACCGGCGCCTCGCTGCCGGCAGCGCTCCTGGGCGGGCTTGCCGCCCTCTCCGGGCCGCGCCACGGCGGCATGACGGCGCAGGTCGAGGTGCTGTTCGAGGCGCTCGCGCGCGACGGCGATGCGGAGCGGCTCGTTGCCGGCCGGCTCGCGCGCGGCGAGGGGGTGCCGGGGTTCGGCCATCCGCTCTATCCGGCGGGTGATCCGCGCGGTGCGGCCCTGCTGGCGCTTGCGGCGCCGGATGCGCGTGCCGAGGCTTTGGTGCGCGCCGTGGCCGACCTCGCCGGCCAGGCGCCGACGATCGACGTCGGGCTCGTCGCCCTCAGCCGTGGACTGGTTCTGCCGGCAGGTGCTGCGATTGCCCTGTTCGCGATCGGCCGCACCGCCGGCTGGCTCGCCCATGCGCTGGAGCAGGTCGGCGAGGGCCGCCTGATCCGGCCGCGGGCGCGCTATGTCGGCCCGCTACCGAACTGACCGCCGGACTGCTGAACCGCGCGTGCGAACTGGACCGGCGTGATGCCGAAGGCGCCCTTGAAGCGCCGATTGAGGTGGCTCTGGTCGACGAATCCTGCTGCGGCTGCGACTTCCGCCGCCGGCTCGCCTGCGGCCAGCAGCCGTTTCGCTTCCGCCAGCCGGAGCCGCAGCTGATAGGCGTGCGGCGGCAGGCCGAAGCGGCGATGGAACTGGCGGCACAGCTCGTAGCGGCTCATGCTGGCGAGGGCCGCGAGTTCCGCGGTCGCGACCTCCGTCGCTGCGTCGGCGTGCAGCCGCTCGCGCACCCGGTCGAGCGCCCGGTCGTGGCGGCCTGCCGCGCGCGGCTCGGTGCCGAGGCCGCCATGGGCCGCGAGCCGCCGGATCATGGCGCTGAAGGCAGCGTCGCGCTCGAGGCGGGACGACGATGTGGTGAGGAGCGCGTGCGTGCGGGCGACGAGCAGGCCGGCGGTCGGATCGGCGATGAGCGGGGCGGCAAAGAACGGCAGCGGGCCGGGCCGCTCGCGCGCATCCTCCAGCACGGCGCGGACGGCTGCGGTCTCGATATAGAGCATGCGATAGGCGAAGCCCGCGTCGTCGCCGGCGTGGCCGTCGTGTGGCTCGTCCGGGTTGAACGCCATGACCATGCCCGCCGTGCTGGCATGGGCGCCGCCGCGGCAGCGGAAGGCCTGGACGCCCCAGTCGGTGACGCCCAGCGCATAGCCGTCATGGGCGTGGCGTTCGTAGACATGGCGGCGCATGCGGGCGCGCAACAGCTCGACGCCCGGTTCGGGCGCGGTCGCATATTCGGTCCAATCGGCGGCGAGGTCTCGGGGCATGCCAAGTCCCATGGCGGGTTCCGGGTCCCATGGCGGGTCCCGGCCGGCAACCCGGTACAAGCGGGCAAGCGGGGCTTGAGGATAACATCCTCGTCGGATCATCCAAGAAGGACGACGACGGGCATGCGATTCGATACCAAGATTGCCGTGGTGCTGCGCGCCGATTTGCCGGTCTGGCAGAAGCTGAACGTGACCGCCTTCACGGTGAGCGGCCTTGCCGCGACCGATCCCGCGACGGTGGGCGAGCCGTATCGCGACGCCTCGGGCCAGGAATATCTGCCGATGTTCCGCCAGCCGGTGCTGGTGTTCGCCGGCGACGCGGCTGACCTACGACGCGCCTATGAGCGCGCGATGGAGCGGGACGTCCGGCTTGCGATCTTCACCGAGGAGCTGTTCGTGACCGGCCATGACGAGGCGAACCGCGCCGCGGTCCGCGCCGTCGCGAGTGCCGAGCTCAACCTGGTCGGTTTCGCGCTGCGCGCCGACCGCAAGGACGTCGACAAGATCCTGAAGGGCTTGTCGCTCCACAGCTGACGATCGGAGCCCCGGGGGCAGAACTGGTCGATCAAAGCCGGGCGCGGTCGAGGAACAGGTCGAGGCTGCGCTGGATCGGCTCGCGGCCGAGGCCGTTCGTGATGAACACGAGCCGGCTCGAGCGCGGCGTGCCGGCGGGCCAGCCGTCGAGCTGGCTCGGCGGATGGAACAGGTGCTGCACGCCGTGCACGACGACCGGCCGGTCGTTGCCGGCGATATCGAGGATGCCCTTCACGCGCAGGATCTTGTCGCCCGAGATCGAGACCAGCCGGTCGAGCGCCTCGGCGATCGCCTCCCAGTCGAGCGGCTCGGCATAGGCGACGCAGAAGCTCTCGATGCCGTCGTGGTGATGGTGCGCATCATCATGATCATGATCGTGGTCGTGATGATCGTGATCATGGTGGCCGCGGTGATCGTGCCGGGCGGCATGGGCGTCGGCGGCGAGCCAGGCCTCGAGCCGGTCGCCGCGGTTGTCGAGCGCCATGCCGAACAATTGGTCAGGATCGACGGAGCCGTGGCTGGCGACGATCGGTTCGGCGCCTGGATTGATGTCCGCGAGCCGTGCACGGACGCGCTGGATCGCCTCGGGCGTCGCGATGTCCGTCTTGGTGAGCACGATGCGGTCGGCGACGGCGGCCTGCTTCACCGCCTCGCGGTGCACGTCCATCTGGGCGTCGGCATTGACCGCATCGACGGTCGTGACCACGCCTTCGAGCCGATAGCGCGCCGCCGTCAAGGGCTCGACGATCAGCGTATGGAGCAGCGGCGCCGGGTCGGCCAAGCCCGTGGTCTCGACGATGACGCGGTCGAATTCCGGGATCTGACCTTTGACCCGCTTCAGGAACAGTTCCTTGAGCGTGTCGGCGAGATCGCTCCGGAGCGTGCAGCAGACGCAGCCGCTCTCCAAAAGCGCCACCGTCTCGTCGCCGGTCCGGATCAATTCGTGGTCGAGCCCGACCTCGCCGAACTCATTGATGATGACGGCCGTGTTCTTCATCTCCGGTCGCTGCAGCAGCCGGGCGAGCAGCGTGGTCTTGCCGCTGCCGAGGAAACCGGTCAGCACCGTGACCGGCAGACGCTTAGTCATTGGACGACCCGTGCTGCTTCAGTATTGACCCGACTGCATTCCGCGCAGAGGCCGCGCACCTCGATCGTCTGGCGCTCGGCGCGGAAGCCCAGGCGCGCGGCGCGCGCGCGGACCGCCTCGGCGATTTCCGGATCGTCGAGCTCGCCGATCGAGCCGCAGCCGCGGCAGATCAGGAACTGGCCGCTGTGCGCCTGTTCCGGGTGCGGGCAGCCGACATAGGCGTTGAGCGATTCGATGCGATGCACCAGGCCGTGCTCCATCAGGAAATCGAGCGCGCGATAGACGGTCGGCGGTGCCGCGCGCCGATGGGTGGTGCGCAGCGCGTCGAGCAAATCATAGGCGCCGATCGGCTCGTGGCGCTTCCAGATCAGTTCCAGCACCTGGCGGCGGATGTCGGTCAGCCGCGCGCCGCGCGCGCCGCACACGAGCTCCGCGCGGTCGATCGCATCCTCGATGCAATGGGCGTGGTCGTGGCTCTTGGGCTCGAACATAGTGGCTCAGCCTGCTTTGCCTGCAGTGGTCGCGACCGGCGCAGAGGCCACGACCGGACAGCCGCAAATCGGGCAGCGCATGGCCGCGAGCGCCGCCGTGATCTGGGCGTCGCTCATGGTGCCGGCGAGCTTGGTGCGCTCTTCCGCTGCCAGCTGCTCGTGATAGCCGTCGGTCGCGAGCTTGCAGCGGTCGGCATAGAGCCTGTGAGTCGCCGCATCCATCGGCTGCTCGGACCAGGCACGCGCCGTCCGGGCGCTCATGAGCAGGCCGACGCCACCGAGCAGGCTGAGCCCGCCGAGCGCGGTCGAGCTCAGGAAACGGCGCCGGGCCGCGGATGCCACGCGATCGGTCTCGCTCATGTCTCTCCTCCGCAGGCGATCGGGGATGCCCGCACGGCTCCTAAGTTAGGCGCGCGCCCTCCGGGGGTCAACGGACGGGCCGGACCGTGACCATCGCCGCGACAAAGTGGTAGGCGAGGCGGCTTGACGCGCCCGACGAGCCATCCCATGTTGGAAATGGTCCTTCTTCGAGAAGGATCGAACGGATGCTTGTTCTCAGGGCAGGGTGCAATTCCCGACCGGCGGTAATCGTCCTCGCAAGAGGGCGGGAGCCCGCGAGCGCTTCGAGGCCTTGAAGGCCGCGAAGGTCAGCAGATCCGGTGTGAAGCCGGGGCCGACGGTATAGTCCGGATGGAAGAGGACGAGTTGGTGGACGTTCGTCCGGGGGATCTTCCCCGGCTGACGGCTGCCTACGCCCGGGGTTCGTCTCGCGCGTTTGCGGGCGATCTTCGGTCACTCTTTGACGCGCCCTGATTCAGGCTCGCCCCATTTGGAGTGAGTGACATGAATCAGAATGACGAAACCCCGCTGACCCTGGCCGATTTCGGTACGGCCAACGTGCGGGTCGAGCGGGCGGCGGCCCAGATCCGGGCCGGCGGCGGCGTGATCGTCGTCGACGACGAGGATCGCGAAAACGAAGGCGACATCATCTTCGCCGCCGAGACGATTTCTCCCCAACAGATGAACCTCTTGATCCGGGCGTGCTCGGGCATCGTCTGCCTGGTCATCACCGACGAGCGGGCGAGGGCACTCGACTTGCCGCCGATGGTAAGCCGGAACACCGGGCGCTACGGCACGCCCTTCACGGTCTCGATCGAGGCCAAGGAGGGGGTGACGACCGGCGTCTCGGCCGCTGATCGGGTGACGACGATCCGCACGGCGATCGCCGACGACTGCCGGCCCGAAGACCTGGCGCGGCCGGGCCATGTCTTTCCGCTCCGGGCGCATCCGGGCGGGGTGCTCGCCCGGCGCGGCCATACGGAAGCGACGATCGAGCTCATGCAACTCGCCGGGCGCAAGCCGGCCGGCGTGCTGTGCGAGGTCATGAACGAGGACGGCACCATGGCGCGCCTGCCCGAGCTCCTGGAGTTCGCGCGACGCCACGCCATGCCCGTCGTCACCATCGAGGATCTTACGGCCTATATCGAGCAGCGGGCCGCAGCCTGACGCGCAAGACGGAGAGGGGGCAGCAGCCTCCTCTCTTTGGTTTTTGGGTCACGTTATTGAGAGTGATTATCGGTCGCATAGAGGGCGTGGCGACTGGTTGCTATAAGGCGCCTCTGTTTTCAGGAGCTTGCGCAGGTCGCCACCGTGATCACCGATCCCTGGTTCTATGCGTTGGCGATCCCGGCGCTGCTCATCACCAGCATTTCCAAGGGCGGTTTCGGCGCCGGGCTCGGCGTGCTCGCGGTGCCGCTCATTGCGCTCCGCCTGCCGGTCGCTGAGGTGACGCCGATCCTGCTGCCGATCATCTGCCTGATGGATGCGGCGTCGCTCTGGGGCTATCGCGGCCGCTGGGACGGCCGGATCCTGGCGATCACCCTGCCGGGCGCGCTAATCGGCATTGCGCTCGGCGCGGTCGGTGTCGGCACCCTGCCGGACGTCTGGTTGCGTCTGGCGATCGGCACGATCGCTGTCGCCTTTCCCTTGCGGCGCTGGCTCGCGGCACCACGCCGGCAACGCACCCATGAAGGGCCGGGGGGCGAGGGGCGATTCAGCGGGAGACGGCCGGCGCAGGGCGTGTTCTGGTCGTTCCTCTCCGGCATCACGAGCTTTCTCGCGAACGCCGGCGGGCCGCCGTTCTCGATCTATCTGATGACGCTCCGGCTCGACAAGACGCTGTTCGTCGGCACCACGGCGGTCTTCTTCGCCGTGGTCAATTTCACGAAGCTCGTGCCATTCGCCTGGCTCGGCCTGTTCACGCGCACGAGCCTCATCACCTCGGCGGCGTTGAGCCCCGTGGCGCTCGTCGGCATTGCGCTCGGCTTCTGGCTGCACCGGCGCCTCGATCCAGCGCTGTTCTACCGGATCTCCTTTGCGCTGGTGTTCCTGCTGGGCGTGCGCTTCGTCTGGAGCAGTGCGGCGACCATCCTCGGAACCGCTGCCGCCGGTTAGTGCAACGCCTGCCAGAGCTTGAGCGGCGTCAGCGGCATCTGCAGCGCATCTGCTTCCGACGCTCGGCCGGCGCGGACGAGCGCATCGGCGACCGCGTTCACCACCGCAGGCGTGGCACCGATCGTGCCGAGCTCGCCCACGCCCTTGACGCCGAGCGGGTTGTTGAGACACGGCGTCGACTGGTCGAGCACATGGACGAAGTCGCGCAAGATATCGGCGCGCGGCATCGCATAGTCCATGAGGCTCGCCGTCACTGCCTGACCGGACGCCTCGTCGTAGCGCATGTATTCGCCCAGCGCCTGACCGATGCCCTGCACGGCGCCGCCGTCGAGCTGGCCGCGCACGATCAGCGGGTTGACGACGCGGCCGACGTCGTTGGCCGAGACGTAGGACTGGATCTCGACCACGCCGGTGTCCGGATCGACCTCGACCTCGCAGATATGGGCGCCGTTGGGCCAGCTCGGCCCCTGCACCTTGCTCGTCATGTCGACGAAGATGCGACGGTCGGGCTGGCGGTCCGCCAGCTCGAACAGGCCGATCTCACGATCGGTGCCGGCGACGCGGAACACGCCCTCGGCATATTCGATGTCGACGGCGGCGGCCTCGAGCACGTCGCCCGCGAGCTCGCGTCCGGTCGTGACTGCCTGTTCGGTGGCGTGCCGGATCGCCGAGCCTGCAGTGAAGAGCGAGCGCGAGCCGGCACTGCCGAAGCCCTGGCCGCGGTCGGTGTCGCCCATGATGATGCGGATCTTGTCGATCGGCACGCCGAACGTGTCGACCACCAGCTGGGCGTAGGAGGTCGCGATGCCCTGGCCCATCGGCATGGTCGCGGCATAGACCTCGATCTCGCCCGCGCCTGAGACCGCGACCGTGACACGCTCCTCGAACACGTTGCCGCCGGTCCATTCGAGGAACGAGGCGAGGCCGCCGCCGCGCAGCTTGCCGCGGGCGCGCGATGCCGCCTCGCGTGCCGGGAACGCGTCCCATTGCGCGAGCTCGAGCGCCTGGGTCAGGACCGAGCCGAACTTGCCGCTGTCGTAGGTCTGGCCCATGGCGTTGGTGTAGGGCATCTGCTGCGGATCGATCAGGTTGCGCCGGCGGATCTCGGCCGGGTCGAGGCCGAGTTCGCGCGCGGCTACGTCGAACAGCCGCTCGATCAGGAAGATCGCCTCCGGCCGGCCGGCGCCGCGATAGGCGGCGGTCGGTGCGGTGTTGGTCAGCACGGCATTCAGTTCGAGATCGATCGTGCGGATGTCGTAGATGCTGGTCGTGACCCAGGGGCCGATCAGCAGCTGGATGATGATGCCCGACGTGCCGGCATAGGCGCCCATGTTGCAGAGCGAGCGGACGCGATAGCCCAGCACCTTGCCGTTCGCGTCGAGCGCCAGCTCGGCCCGGCTCTCGGTGTCGCGCCCGTGGGTCGCGGCCAGGAATTCCTCGATCCGCTCGGCCGTCCATTTCACCGGCCGCTTCAGCTGGCGCGCCGCATAGGCCACGACGATATCTTCCGGATAGAGGCCGGTCTTCATGCCGAAGCCGCCGCCGACATCGTCGACGACCACGCGCACCTTGTCGGTCGGAATGCCGAGCACGGCATTGCACAGCGTGTCACGGGCGCCCGACGGCATCTGGCTCGAAAGGCGGAGCGTCAGCCGATCGGTCGCGGCGTCGTAGATGCCGAGCGCGCTGCGCGGCTCCAAGGGCGTCGGCGCCAGGCGCTGGTTGACGACGTCGAGTGAGACGACATGAGCGGCGGCCGCGAAGGCGGCGTCGGTCGCCGCGGCATCGCCGTGCCGCATCTGCGCCGCGATATTGTCGCTCGCGGCCGGCCAGACCTGCGGCGCGCCGGGCGCTACGGCATCCGCGAGGGCGGTCACGACCGGCAACTCCTCGTACTCGACCTGGATGCCCTCGAGCGCGTCCTTCGCCTGGTCGCGCGTCTCGGCGATCACAGCGGCAACCGCCTCGCCGACGAAGCGGACGACCTCGTGGGCGAGCGCCGGACGCAACGGCGTCTCGGCGGGTGAGCCGTCCGGCCTCTTGAACATTGGTGCCAGCGGCAGCGGCTTCACGCCGGCCGCGACCAGGTCGGCGCCGGTCAGCACGGCGACGACGCCCGGCATGGCGAGCGCCTCGCTGGCATCGATCGAGACGATGCGCGCATGGGCGTGGGGCGAGCGCAGGAAAGCGAGCGCCGTCTGGCCGGCGGTCGCGACGTCGTCCGTGAACCGGCCGCGCCCGGCGAGCAGGGCCGCGTCCTCGATCCGCCGCACCTCACGGCCGCTGCCGAAACGTCCGATCGCCGATTGCGCCGACATGCCGTCTTCCTCTCGTCCGTCTGATGGATCGGGAACAAGGTTAACGAACGTGATCGATGTTTTCTATCGCGACGGACGCGCGGCGGTCAGGCCGGCAGGTGGGTTGTCGGATGGGGCGCGAGGACCCACCTCTGCTTATTCCGTCATCCCCACCTTCGCGGGGATGACGGGTTATAACGCAGGCAGGGTCAGGCGCCGCGCCGCCGGATCGTGCAGCGCTCGCCGATCGAATCGCGGTGGATTGTCACGCGGACGACTCCGGACAGGCGCTCTGCGGCGCGTTCGAAGATCCAGGTGCCGATCACTTCCAGGGTCGGGTTTTCGAGGCCGGGGATCTCGTTCAGGGTCGTGTGGTCGAGCTCGGCCGCGAGGCCGGCCAGCACCCGGTCGACCTCGCTGAAGTCGGCAATCCAGCCGAGCTTCGGGTCGGGCGCGCCGTCGAGCGAGACCTCGACCCGGAAGGAATGGCCGTGCAGGCGGCGATACATGTGCCCGTCCGGCATGTTCGGCAGGCAATGGGCCGCGTCGAAGCGGAATTCCTTGGTGATTTCGATGTCGTAGGCCAACTCAGGCGATCCCAATAAATTTGTGGGTCTGCAGCGACAGGCGCCAGTGCGGATGGGCAAGGCAATAGGCGACGGCGGCGGCGGTATTGGCCGCGCGGTCGGGCCCGTCCATGGGCTGCAGGAAGAAATGCTGGAAATCGAGCCGGGCGAGCGCATCCAGGTCCTGTCCCGGCTGGGGATAGACGACCTTGAGTTCCGAGCCGCGCCGGGCGACCAGGTCAGCCCCTTGCTTCGGGCTGACGCAGATCCAGTCGAGCCCTTGCGGCGGTTCGATCGTGCCGTTGGTCTCGACCGCGATCTCGAAGCCGCGGGCATGGAGGGCGTCGATGACCGGCCGGTCCAGCTGCAACAGCGGCTCGCCGCCGGTCATCACCACATAGCGCCGCTCGGATCCGGCGGCCCAAGTCGCGAGGATACGGTCGGCGAGCGCCGCGGCATCGGCGAACTTGCCGCCGCCCGGGCCATCCGTGCCAACGAAGTCGGTATCGCAGAATTGACAGGTTGCCGACGCCCGGTCGGCCTCGCGGCCGGACCACAGGTTGCAGCCGGCAAAACGGCAAAAGACGGCCGAACGACCGGCCTGTCCACCCTCACCCTGCAGGGTGTGGAACAGTTCCTTGACGGTGTAGGTCATTGATCCCACGCACAACAGCCACCGGCCTGAACGCCGACGCCGGGCGCGACCATAGCAAATTTTCCGCGCCCGCGCTCATGCAGCCTCGCGACGGAAGCCTTGCGTCGTCCCCAGGCACTCAGATCCGGACGCTAGCGCTGGGACAGGCCGCCGCCCAGGTTGAAGCGCACGGCCGGATGGAACAGCCGGGGCAGGTCGAGCGTCGCGTCGCGCGCCTCGCGCATGGCGACGAAGGCTGCCTCGTCGATGCCGTCGCGCACATGGGTATTGCCGGCGCGCTCATCCGGCACCGTGGTCATCCAGTCGGCCGGCCGCGTCGCCGGCGGATAATCATGGCCGACGAACAGCCGGGTCTCGTCCGGCAGAGCCAGGATGCGGCGGATCGAGCGATAAAGCGTGCGCGCGTCGCCGCCGGGGAAATCCGCGCGCGCGGTGCCGCAGTCCGGCATGAACAGCGTGTCGCCGAGGAAGATCGCGTCGCCGATCAGATAGCTGAGGCAGGCCGGCGTGTGGCCCGGCGTCGCGAGCGCCCGGGCGTCGAGCCGGCCGATGCGGAACGCCTCCTCCGGCGCGAACAGGTGATCGAACTCGAGCGGGCTGTCCGGGTCGAGGGCGAACTGGTCGGCGAAGGTCGCGCGGACCTGGCGGACGCCGGCACCAATCGCCCGCTGGCCGCCCAGCCGCTCTTTGAGATAGGCGCCTGCCGACAGATGGTCGGCATGGATGTGGGTTTCGAGCAGCCACTGCACCTCGAAATGCCGCTGCCGGACCGTGTCGATGATCTGGTCGGCATTCACGGTCGAGGCGGCACCGGTCGCGGGATCGAAATCGAGCACCGGGTCGATGATCGCCGCAGCGCCGGTCTCGGGATCCGCCACCAGGTAGGAAACGGTCTTCGTCGTCTCGTCGAAGAAGCCGGTGATGTCGGGCGTCATCGATCGGTCCTCACGGTTTCGACCTCGTCGAACGGCAATGGCCGCTGCGCATCGGGCGCTTTCGGGAACGGTACCATGGTCAAGCGCGTCTTGCCCGCGAGATAGGCGGCGAAGCCGTTCGGGAACAGATCGGCGATCGCCGGATCGCGCACGTCCAGCCCGCCGGCATAGGCGCCGAACGCCGGCAGGATCACGCGCCGGTCGTCGGCGACGAAGCAGCGGCAGGTGAGCCGCCGGCCATGGATCGAGATGCCGGCCTTGGGGTGGAAATGGCCGCTGAGCTCGCCGGGCGCAGTGTCACGCGCGGCTTCGTGGCGCAGCGTGAGCGGACCCAGCCGCAGCGCATCCGGGACGATGCGGCCGCCAAGCGCCGGGCCGGGTGCCGGATCATGGTTGCCGGCGATCCAGATCCAGTCCTGGTGCGCGACCAGCATCGCCAGCCGCTCAGCGTCGTCGTGGCCGATCTGTTCGGCGCCGTCGGCGTCATGGAACGAGTCGCCGAGTGCTACGACTCGCGCCGGGGCGAGGCGCTCGATCAGTGCTGCCAGAGTTGCCAGCGTCGCGCGCGTGTCGTAGGGCGGCAGCAGGGTGCCGCGCCGGGCGAAGGCGGCACCCTTCTCGAAATGCAGGTCGGCGACCACAAGCGTCCGCTCGGCGGGCCACCACAGCGCACCGCTCGGCTCGGCGAGAAGATCGACGCCGGCGAGCGACAGGGCGAGCGGCTTCGTGGCAGGGGCGGGGGCGGGGGCGTGGGCCGGTATGGCGAATGGTGCGTTCACGCCGTCGTTGTTAGGCCATCCGGCGACGGCGCGCCAGTGGGATGCGTCCCTGCGACTATTTGGGCGCGCCCGGAACGAGGGAGCGCTCCCAGCCGGTGGGCCGGGGCCGCGCTGTAGTCGGCGGGGGACCGGGGGGCGGACCGTGTGGCATACCCTCGGGCGGTGGGCCGCCGGGAAAGTCTCCAGGACGGTCGGCGATCGTCTTGCTGTTCCGATCCGTAGCGACGACGAGCGATGCCAGATAGCGGTCGGCCTCTTCCTTGATCGAGCAGAACGCGCCGTGCCCGCCGCCGCCCATCCGCAGGATCCCGTCCGTGGCGTTGGTCGTGTCGCGTGCTTCCTTGCGGCGGTTGTAGGGCGGGACGTGCTGATAGATGAACTCGCTGAGCGCGTCGGGCAGATAGAGCTGGCCGTTCAGCACGCAGGTCTGGTCCAGCAGGACCTTGAAATGGATGTGCGGCGTCCGCCCGCGGTACCAGCCGGGATAGATCGTGTCGAAGCGGACGAGGCCCGTCCGGTCGGCGAACTGGGTGCCGCGCAGGAAACGGGCCGCCTTGACGCTCGTGTCGCCGTGATTGTCCGGCTGGTCGTAGCCGGAATAGAACCCGTCGGCATCCGCGTGCCAGACGTCGACGCGGGCGCCCGCGAGCGGCGCGCAGGTTCCGGCGTCGACGATCTGGAACAAAAGGTGCAGCGGCACACCGACCCGGCCGTCGGTAATGTCGGACCGTTCGAGCTTCGGGTCGAAATAGAACGGCCCTTCGACCGACTGGGCCGTCAGCACGCAGACATTCGTCGCCGGCAGCAGGCCGGCCGTGTCCGGCGGTGCGGCGGCCGCGGCCAGGGTCGGCCGGGCCGCCGCGGTGAGAGCGAGCCCGGTCAAGGCCTGTCGCCGCGTGATCGGCATTGTCTTCATCCTCGTCCGCTCCAATCGCGGGCAAGGATAGGGGGCCGGAGGGCACTCGGCCTTTTTAAATATTGCGGGCAATCATGTGAGCTGCTCGGCCAGCGCATCGGCACCCTTGTCGATGCCGGTCTTGGCGGCCGCGAGCGATCCTATGCTGGCGCCGACGTTGTAGGCGCCCGGATATTGCTTCGTCACGAACGCGTCGAGCAGCTGGTTGCTGGTGGCGTCGTAGATCTCGACGGCGTAGATCACGGAGCCCGTCATCATGCCTTCGCGCCCTCGGATGGCCTGGACGCCGTTATAGAGGCCGCCGGCGATATCGAACCGGGTGAAGGTGCTGAGAAACGCGGTATTCGTCGCGGCACCCGTCAGGGTCAGCTTGACGCGCAGCGTGCCCGACGCCGGCCGGTCCGTAAGCGTGAAGCGCTGCCCCAGTTTCTGGGTGAACTGGCTTCGCATATAGCTGGCGAGTTCGGCACGATCCTCCTGGTCCATGTCGCCGAATTGGTTGTCGGCACCCTGGTAGATCTCGACCGGATCGATGATGACCCTCGAATAGCCGCGCCAGTCCGTCGGACCGGAATAACGATACGGAATCCGGCCGGTCGTATCCTGCGTGTTGGGCTTCAAATAGGACGCGGAGGCAAGGCCCGTGTAGGACACAGGGTCGGGACTCGCGCAGCTGGCCAATGCGGCACAGACAGCAAGGATCGACAGCGGCCGCATGGGCACTGGACTGGACATTCAAATCTCCATTGGGGTTATGGGCGTGGGTTTCAGCCGATCAGGGTGGTGATCGGGGATAAGGGATCGCACCAGACACCCGCAGCCATCAGGGCAATGCCAGTGACGAGGGCGGCGAGGATCAACACGTCCGCCATGGACCAGCGGTCCGGTGCTTCGAACAGCGGGTCCGCTTCGTCGCGGGTGATGCCGGCAGGTTCGAGTTGTGCCGCGGGCGTCGGTTTGCTGGTTGCCATTCCCTCGCCCTCCGATTGATCCGGGGCAGTAGCGTCAATAAGCCGTCTGGGCGGTTTGTTTTTCGGCCGATCGTTACCGATCGATCGGGAGAAATCAGTCGATGGCGTCGGCCGCCGCGTCGAGGGGGGCGGCGGCAACATGGCCTGCCACCGGGACCGTCTTGACCACGGCGCTGGCCGTGCGGACCGGCAACGCCACGACGCCGCAGCCGGCCAGGCCTGCGCTTAAGACCATGATCAGCATCAGACCTCGTCCTGGGCTCCATGCGTAACGCTTGACCATGCTGGCATCTCCTTATCGGCATGGACCGGGTTCGAAGCGCAGGCGATGCGGCCTCCGCTGAGACAATCCGGTTCACCAACCTCTAAGGGCATATCTAGCATCCTATTTAAAAACCGTCTAGACGGTTTTTTATTTGTCGCGCTGGAATTGGCGCGGCCTTTGCCACGCCGCAGGCGCCCGGCTGGTGCGGGGTCGAAGCTCGTGCACCGACTCATTCAGACGGTTCATGGAAGCGGCTGAGCTGTCGAGGATGGTTGCGGCGGGCTTCGTCCAAACGAGGGGCTTGGAGTTCTTGTTGTGCTGCCGGATCTAGCGGGCGATGGCACCTTGGACGTCGGGCGTCACCCGACGCGATCGCTGACCGTATCGGCCTCTGCGAACAACGGCACCGACTTCGGGATCGGCACCATGCGTGCCGTGCCTTCGTCCCAGAGCGCCGCGCGCCAGGACTTGAGCGCGTGCCAGGGCTTCATGACGAAGGCCGTCTGCAGGGCCGGGGTCGCGTCATGGCAGGCTTCGAGCCGGTAGTTCGGGATGCGCGGGTTCAGATGGTGCACATGGTGGAAGCCGATGTTGCCGGTGAACCATTGCAAGAGGGCCGGCAGTTCGAGATAGGAGCTGCCCTCGATCGAGGCCGAGACCGGGTGCCACGCCGGCTGCCGCGTCCAGAGCGCGTCCTCGAACCGGTGCTGGACCGAGAACAGCCAGACGCCGACGATCGCGCCGAGGGCGAGAACCGGTCCCTGGACCAGCAACACGGTGCGGAAGCCCAGCGCGAAGCCTAGCCCCAGATAGAGAGCGAGCAGTGCCAAGTTGGTCAGTTGCACCGCCCAGCGTTCCCGGCGCCAGGAGCGCGGCGCATCGAACGGCAGCCGGTAGAGCAGCGTGAAGACGAGCGGCGGCAGGACGAGCCAGGAGACGACAGGATGCTGCATGACCCGATAGAGCCGGCGCTGGGTGCCGGGCAGCGCCTGGTATTCCGCGAGCGTCAGGCAGCCCGAATAGATGTCGGTGCCCGACAGCCGGCGGTCGAGATTGTTCCAATGGCTGTGATGGCCGGCATGCTGGCGCCGCCACATCAGGTAGGGCGTGAAGGTTACCAGGCTGCACAGCGTGCCGACCGCGTTGTTGGCCGCGCGCGAGCGGAAGAACGAGCCATGGCCGCAATCGTGCTGGATGATGAAGATGCGCACGAGAAAGCCCGCGGCGGCGACACCCAAGGCCGCGGTCAGCAGGGGAGAGAAGGTAAGCGTCCAGTACATAAGCGCGCAGGTGGCAAGGAACGGCAGGAACGAGTTCGCCATCTGCCACAGGCTGCGCCCGAGCGTGGGGCGCTCGAAGGCGCGGGTGCTGCGGCGAAGCGCGTCGCGCTCGTCGCCGGACGGGTCGTTCGGGGTCATGGTTGCTGCCGTTCCGGATGGATCGTCGTTCAAAGGAATGCCCCTCCGCAAGGTCGGAGGAAGCGGGGCCGTGTCGAGCGTCTCGGGAACCGGTCGTGACGATCCAGCCCACCATCGGGCCTTCGGGGCGCCACGGCAAGCGGATTACGGCGTGCGACCGCAGGCTGCGTCGGTGTTCGCCGCCGCCTTGGGTGCGCCCGATGGCTCAAGCCTGTGATATCGCTGGCCGAAGACTGTCGTTGCGAGTGGGGCGGTTGCGACTCGGGTCCCTGCTGCCCTCCAAGCCGAAAGTACAGCCGCGGCCATCGAGGCGCTCTGGAAGCAAAAGCTGGAGATCTTCAACGTCCAGCCCAGCCATCACGCACTGGGACTAAACACCCTGGGGCGCGGCCTTCGCCAGTGCGGCCCATTGCCGGCTGTCGAGCAGGCGATCGAACAAGCGTTGCCGCTGCTCTACCGTGAGCGGGCAATGCCCCAGCAGAGATGTGATGATGAGGCCTCTGGCGGCTTCCCAGCGGAGGAGCGCCAGATCCGGATCGGTTGCCTCGGCCTTGATGAGTTCCACCGCTGTCGCATCGATCTCTCGAACGATGGACATGAGGCCAGGCTCTTCGGCGAGCGCGCCGATGACGGCGAAGGCGACCGAGTTCTGGGTGGAGATGGCCTCGCGCGACGTCGCGATTCGTGTCGCGAGTTCCGGCTCGGGATGCCCCGGGGGCAGGGCGGCCCTATAATCGCGGCCGAATTTCTCGAAATGCTCGATCTGATGCTCGAGCAGCGCCTTCACCACCGCGCCCTTGGTGCGGAAATGGTGCATCACGCCGCCTTTGCTGATGCCGCTTTCGCGCGCGATGGCGTCGAGCGTGAGCCGACCCGGGCCATCGCGCGCGATGATGGTCAGCGCGGCCTGGATGGCGGCGTTGCGGGAACGTTCGGAGCGGGCGGCATTCTCCATCGTGACTCTCTCGGAACCAGGGCGGCATCGACATTGCCGCAAGACAGCCCGACAGAGGTAGCTAAAGCACGCGCGAGAAACAATCCGTTCGGTCGGTTTTGTGCGGCCGCGTCAGTTCGCCTTCGTCGCGACGGCGCCGGACTGGCGCGTCGGCTGGGCCGGAGCCGGGAGCGGTGTATGCGCCTCCATCACAGGGGCGATTGCATGTTGGCAATCGAGCATGGCGATGGCCGCCAGCAGCTGCGGGTCGCCCGGGCGGTTGGCCGCAGCGCGGCCGGCGGCGAGGCAGGCGGGCGAGGCCGGCGGCGGGTGCTCGGCGACGGCTTCGACCTGGGTCGGGGGCTTCAGCGCGCCCGGCAGGCTGGCCTCGTGCCCGGCATATGTCTCTTCGAGCCCCGCCACTTTCAGATCGGGCACCAGCCCGTCGCTCTGCAGCCAGGCGCCGGACGGCCGGCGCAGGAACCAGCCGGTCGCGACCAGGGTCCGACCGTCGGGCAGAGCCTGATGGCCTTGGCTGATGCCCTTGCCGAAGCTGCGCGATCCGACGAGCGTCGCGCGCCCGTGGTCGCGCAGCGCCGCGGCCAGCACCTCGGCGGCGGACGCGGTGTCGGCATTGATCAGGACCACGACCGGGACCGACCGGGGCAGTCCTGTGGGGGCATGGGCCACGTGATGCTCGTCCGGATGGCCCACGCTCCAGAAGGTGGCGAGCGAGGCACCGTCGGGCAGCAGCAGGCCGGCGGCATCCTCCGCCTCGGAGATAAGCCCGCCCAGGTTGCCGCGCAGATCGAGCACGAGGCCGCGTGGCTGCGGCGAGGCGGCGAACAGGCGGGCAGCGGCGCGGCGCAGTTCCGGGCCGGCGTCACGGGTGAAGGCGTTCAGGCGCAGGACCGCGACGTCGCCGACGAGGCGCGCTTCGACGCGCGGGATCTCGACCTCGGCGCGGCTCGCCGTCAGGTGCAGGTGCCGGCCCTGGCGATCGATGTCGAGCCGGGCAGCGGCGGGCGTCTCCTCGTGCGAGAGCCGGGTGAAGCTTTTGTTGTCGATGTCGACCGCGCGCTTGCCGTCAAAGCCGGTGATGATGTCGCCGACCAGGACCCCGGCATGGACCGCGGGGCTGTTTTGATAGAGCCGGGTCACGAGATAGCCGGTCGGCACCGGCCGAACCTGGAATCCCAGGCCGCGGTAATGCTCGGCTGTGTCGGCGTGCTTCTCCCACACCGCCTCGCCGCCGGGCGGCTCCAGCTTGGAATGGGGGTCGAGCACGGCGGTCATGGCCGAAATCGCCGCGTCCGACAGCTTGTCGGCGTTGGCGTCGGGCTTGGTGGCGAGCGTGCGGAGATGATCGAGGACGTTGGTCTCGAGCGTCCTCGACCACTGCAGGTCGGGCCGTTGCGGCCAATCGGGGCGCGGCGCGCTGCCGGGTGTTAGGTTGGGGGTGCGCCCGGCGGCCGCGGCATCCATGCCCTCGGTCGCGGCGTCGGCCAGCACGGTCGGGTCGACCGGTACGACATAGCTGCCGAGGGTCAGGCGCCAAGCGGCGTCCAGCCGCGCTTCCGGGCCGGTCGTTGGTGGGGCGGGGCGGGCTCGCGGCGGCTGGTCGACGCAACCGGCAAGCCCGCTGAGAGCGAGGGCAACGGCTGAAAAGTGCGACCACGCGCGAAGCATCGTGACGTGCGGCTCCCGACTGTCGGTCTGTTAACAGACAGCAATGGTCGTCGAGAGAAGTAAACAGGATATTCACGACGGGCCCGGCAGCCAGGCTACCCACGGGCGAACGGCCACTACGAACGCACGGCCACTACGAACGCACGGCCAGAGCGTCGAGCCGGCCGAGACCGGCGAGGAGCGAGCCGATGCCGACGCTGCGCAACGGCAAGAACGGCTTGCCGGCCTGGCGGCACAGGCGCTTCACCGCTGCCGCCGCGTCGTGGCTGATGCAATCGACCGGGAAGCAGGCGACGTCGGCCCGGCTGACGAGGCCGGGCAGCAGGCCCGACCGGTCCTCGATGCCGCCGTCGTGATGCAGCAGCTCGATATCCGCGCGATCGGCAAAGGCGCGGAGCCGGCGGATCTCCGCCGGCCGGCCGCCGACATAGAGCAGGCTTTCGATGCCGGGCGGCAGCGACGGCCGACCGTCGCCGGCCGGCAAATCGGCGGACGAGGCTTCCGGCGGAGCGAGTTCGGCCTCGATCGCCGCCAGTTCCTCCGCCAGGGTATCGGCCCGGGCCCCGGCCTGCTGCCGGGCCGTCTCGCTCGCGGCCAGGTCGCGCTGCGCTTTCTCGGCGCGCCGCTCCGCACGCAGAGCGCGTGCCGCCTCGGTCCTGAGCCGCGCGTCGAGCTCGCCCACCAGGCGCCGGAGGGCGGCGACCTCGTCGTCTGCTGTCTCTGCAGACTTGCCGGTTGCGAGCTTATCGGCATTCCGCGCGACCGCTGCGGCCAGGGCGGCGTCGAGCTGGCGGATCGTCGCGTCGGCGGTCTGGATATGGGCCTGGCTCTTCTCGAGCTTGCGCTCGAGCTCGGCCTTTTCCTTCTCGAGCGCAGTCAGGCGCCGGATGTCCGCCCGGTTGGCGGCGCCCACCAGGTGGGACAGCATGTGCACATCGGCGAAGGCCTGCTTCACCAGCGCGTCGGTCGCGGCCGGATGGCTGAGGAGCGCCCAGTAGGCGCCGGGAATCTCGCCGGCCCGCTTGGCTTCGTCCCAGAATGCTGCGACCGCATCGGCCGACCGGGCGGCGGCGAAACGGTTGAGTGCGGCATGGTGCCGCTTGTCGAGCGCCTTCTGCAGCAGCTTGCCGCCGTCGTCGTGGCGCCCGGCGAGGCGCACGCCCTCGCCGTGGATCTCGTGGTCGCTGAGCGCGTCGAGGTCGCGGCCGCCGAGCTTGCCGACGATCTGCCGCAGCTCGCGCGTCGAAAGGCAGGTGCCGACGATGGAGCAGTGCAGGTTCGGCGCCAGGTCCCAGATCCGGCTGCGCCGCTTGGCCGGCGCATTCAGCATCGCGGCCAGCTCGTCGTCGCTGACCGCGGAGAAGGCCGGCGCGTCCTTAAGCTGGCCCAATACCAGCCGCGGCGATCCTGCAGATGAAAACACGAGTTCGTCTCCCGTCCCACGCTTTCCAGATCGATATATTCGTACAAATATAGCGCTCTGAACAGAGGCGGCGAGTAGGATCATCGCGCCAACCGGATCAAAGGGGGAAAACCGTGAAGCTCAGCGCGCGTAACCAGCTCAAGGGCAAGATCGTCGCCGTGACCAAGGGACAGACGACGGCTCATGTGCAAATCGATATCGGCGGTGGCGTGATCGTCACCTCGTCGATCACCAACGAGGCGGTCGACGACCTGGGCCTCGCGGTCGGCGACGCCGCCGTCGCCGTGATCAAGGCGTCCGACGTGATGGTCGCGAAATAGCGCGGACGATGCGCGTCCTGCTTGCGGGGGTCGTGGCTGCGCTGGCGCTGGCGGCACCCTCGGCCTGGGCTGACGTCGCCGTGACCGGCGCCGTCACGAAGCCGCTCGCGCTCACGCCGGCAGCACTCGCGGCCGAGCCGCTGGTATCGCTGCACGTGGCATTCGCGACCAGCCATGGCGACGAGGCGGCGGATTACGCCGGCGTGCCGCTCTGGACCGTGCTGCAGCGGGCCGGCCTGGTCGACGGCCAGGCCAAGGGCGCGCATCTGCGCCACGGCATCCTGGTAACCGGCGCCGATGGCTATGGCGTGCTGCTCGCGATCGGCGAGCTCGATCCCGAGTTTGCCGGCAAGCAGGTGATCCTGGCGGTCAAGCGCGACGGCCAGCCCTTGGCCGGCGACGAGGGCGTCCGCCTCGTCGTGCCCGGCGACAAACGCGGCGGCCGCAGCGTGCGCCATGTCGTGAAGATCGAGGTGGAGTAGGGCCCCAATCCCCGTGCAGGCGGGGATCCGGAGCCGGCGACGGCTGCTACGAGCCTTTGCGGCAATCCTGGATTCCCGCCTGCGCGGGACGGTTAGAATTAGCCTTCGTCCCCACCCATTGCGTCGCGGATCAGCGTCTCGGCGTCTTCCAGGAGTGCGTCCTCGTTGCCGTAGATGGTCTCGCGGCCGATCTCCAGCAGCACCGGGACGGCGAGCGGCGAAATGCGGTCGAGCCTTCGGTGGGTGATGCGGCCCTTGATGCGGCTGAGCAACTCGCCAAGCCGCTTGATGTCGGTCAGGCCCGTCGCCGCGTCGGCGCGGGTCGCGCGCAAGAGGATATGGTCCGGCTGGTGCTTGCGCAGCACGTCGTAGATCAGGTCGCTGTTGAAGGTCACCTGCCGCCCGGTCTTGGCGAGTCCGGGCAGGTTGCGGTCGATGAGCCCCGCGATGATCGCGCAATTGCGGAAGGTGCGGCGGAGCATCGAGGATTCAGCCATCCAGGCCTCGAGATCGTCGCCCAGCATGTCCTCGTCGAACAGCTCGTCGAGCTCGCCCCGGTGCCGGCCCGGCTGCTCGACGCTCCAGACCGCCAACACATAGTCCGACGCGACGAAGCCCAGCGGTCGGAGCCCCATGCGCTCCATGCGCTTGGTCAGGAGCATGCCCAAGGTCTGGTGCGCATTGCGGCCCTCGAAGCAATAGGCGATGAGGAACCAGCGCGGCCCCCGCGGGAAGCTCTCGACCAGGAGCCCTCCCGGCGGCGGCATCTGGCTGCGCCAGCGCTGCAGGCCCAGCCACTCCTTGACGTCGACCGGGAGACCCGCCCAGCGGCCGGGATCGGCGATGATGCCGCGCACCCGGTCGGCGAGGTAGGTCGTGAGCGGCAGCTTGCCGCCCTCGTAGGCCGGGATCTTCGGCGCGCCGCCGCCCGTTGCGCGCTGGGCGATCACGACCATGTCGCGGATCTCGATGAAGCGCAGCAGCTGGCCCGCGAACAGGAACGTGTCGCCGAACCTGAGCTGCTGGGCGAAATATTCCTCGACCTCGCCCAGGGTCGGCCCGCCGCCGAGGCGCACCTTGAGCACGGTTGCCTCGACAATGGTGCCGATGTTCATGCGGTAGCGCCGCGCCGTCTGCTCGCCCGCAACCTGCCAGCGGCCGAGCGAATCGCAGAACAGCTTGTGCCAGCGCTCGTAGCTCGCGAGCGCATAGCCGCCGGTCGCGACGAACTCGAGGCAGTCGTCGAACGTCTTGCGGTCGAGCGTCCGATAGGGCGCCGCCCCTGAGACTTCGGCATAGAGCGCGTCGGCCGTCACCGGCTCGGCGCAGGCGACGCCCAGGATGTGCTGGGCCAAGACATCGAGCCCGCCCGGCTTCGGCCGCTCGCCGTCGAGCTCGTGTGCCGCGACCGCGTCGAGCGCCGCCTGGCATTCCAGCACCTCGAACCGGTTGGCCGGCGCCAGGATGGCGCGGCTCGGCGCATCGAACCGGTGGTTGGCGCGGCCGATGCGCTGGACCAGGCGTGCGACGCCCTTGGGGGCGCCCAGCTGCACCACGAGGTCGACCGCGGCCCAGTCGACGCCCAGGTCGAGCGAGGAGGTGGCAACGACGGCCCGGAGCCGGCCCGAGGCCATGGCCGCCTCGACCTTCAGCCGCTGCTCGGTCGCGAGGCTGCCGTGATGCAGCGCAATCGGCAGGTTGTCGTCGTTGAGCTTCCACAGCTCCTGAAAAATGATCTCGGCCTGGGCGCGCGTATTGACGAAGACGAGCGTGGTCCGGTGCGCCTTGATCGCGAGATAGATCTCGGGCAGCGCATGCACGCCCATGTGCCCGGCCCAGGGCAGTTCCGCCGCGGGCTCCAGGATCGAGATCTCGGGCTCGGGTGTCGCCGCCCCCTTGATGCGCGCGACCGGCGCGCCGTCGGGGGCGAGATAGGCCGCGAGATCGTCCGGCCAGGCGACCGTCGCCGACAGGCCGACGCGGCGCGCGCCCGGCGCCAGCTTCGCGAGGCGCGCGAGGCCCAAGGCCAAGAGATCGCCGCGCTTGGTCCCGGCGAGCGCGTGCAGTTCGTCGATCACGATCGCCTTGAGGCCGGCGAAGATCGTCCGCGCCTCGGGGTAGGAGACGAGCAGCGCCAGCGACTCGGGCGTGGTCAAGAGCATATGCGGCGGATCGGTCTTCTGTCGCTGCCGCTCCTTGGCGCCCGTGTCGCCGGTCCGGGTCTCGATGCGCAGATCGAGCGCCATCTCGCTCGCCGGCACCATCAGGTTGCGCTGGATGTCGGCGGTGAGCGCCTTCAAGGGCGAGACATAGAGCGTGTGCAGGCCGGGCGGTGCCGCGCGGGCGAGTTCGATCAGGCTCGGCAGGAACCCGGCCAAGGTCTTGCCGCCGCCGGTGGGGGCGACCAGCAGCGCCGATCGCCCGGCCTCGGCCGCCGCCAGCATGGCGAGCTGATGGCCGTGCGGCCGCCAGCCGCGTTGGGTGAACCAGGCGCGGAAACGCTCGGGCAGGATGGTGTCGGGCGGTGGGGCGTCGTCGGGCATGTCGCCTTAGTTTGGCTCAAGGCCCTGGTTTTGCCAGCCCCATGGCGGCATCCTGCCGGCATGACAAGCGTGCCGCATCCCGAAACCTGGCTGAAGCCAGTCACCGGCGGGCTCTATTGCCTGCCCGGCGACTTCTTCATCGACCCGACGCGGGCGGCGGCGCGGGCGGTCATCACCCATGGCCATTCCGACCATGCACGCGGCGGCAACGGCGCCGTGCTGGCGACGGCCGAGACGCTCGCCATCATGCGCCATCGCCTGGGCGAGGCGGCCGGCACGAGCCTGCAGCCGGTGGCCTATGGCGAGACGGTCACGATCGGCGAGGTCCGGGTCCGGCTCGTGCCGGCCGGCCATGTGCTGGGCAGCGCCCAGGTCGTGCTCGATTGGCAGGGCAGCCGGGCCGTGGTCTCGGGCGACTACAAGCGCCGGCCGGACCCGACCTGTGCCCCGTTCGAGCCGGTGCCGTGCGATGTGTTCGTGACCGAGGCGACGTTCGGCCTGCCGGTGTTCCGCCATCCGCCGGATGGCGAGGAGATCGACAAGCTGCTGCACGCGCAAGCACTCTATCCGGAGCGCTGCTTGCTGGTCGGCGCCTATTCGCTGGGGAAGGCGCAGCGCCTTTTGGCCCTGATCCGGGCCAAGGGCCATGACGCGCCGATCTATCTCCATGGCGCGATTTCGGCGCTCTGCGACCTCTACCGGGAATTCGGCCAGGATTTTGGCGATATCCGGCCCTGGCAGGGCGCCGCGAAAGAGGATCTCAAGGGCCGCATCATCCTGGCGCCGCCCGGCAACACGGCCGATCTCTGGGCGCGCAAGCTGCCCGACCCGGTGGTCGCCATGGCATCCGGCTGGATGCGGGTCAAGCAGCGCGCCAAGCAATGGGGCGTCGAGCTGCCGCTGGTGATTTCAGACCATGCCGATTGGGACGAGCTCAATCGGACGTTCGACGATGTCGCGGCACCGGAAATCTGGGTGACCCATGGGGCCGAGGAGGCGCTGATCCGCCAGGCGACGCTCACGGGCCGCCGGGCGCGGGCCCTCAGGCTCGTCGGACTAGGGGAGGAAGAATGACCATGACCACGACCGCCGGGCCTGCGCCCGAGATCTCCCGCACGCTCGAAACCTGGCATCGCATCGTCGCGGCAAAGGACGCAACCGACCTGCCGTCGATCATCGCCGAGGATGTGGTGTTCCGCTCGCCGGCCTTCTTCAAGCCCTATCCGGGCCGAGAGGCAATCCTGCTGGTGCTTGGCACCGTGCTGACCGTGTTCGAGGATTTCGCCTATCACCGCGAGTTCCTGAGCCTGGACGGCCGCAGCGTCATCCTCGAATTCTCCGCGCGCATCGGCGACAAGCGGTTGAAAGGCGTCGACATCTTCCGCTTCGACGACACGGGCCTGATCGTCGAGATGGAGGTGATGGTCCGGCCCGGCAACGCGCTGATGGCGCTCGGCCAGACCATGGCGGAACGCGCCGGCCCGGGCTTGAAGGCGCTCTTGGCCGGGGCGTCGTAGCGGGCGGCGCGACGTGATCGCCTTCGCCCGCCTGCTCGACGCGCTGCTGTTCACGCCGGCGCGCAACGGCAAGCTCAGGCTGATGGAGGAATATTTCCGCACCACCGCCGATCCGGAGCGTGGCTGGGCGCTGGCGGCACTGACCGGCGCGCTGTCGTTCCCGGAGGCAAAGGCGGCCCAGATCCGCGCGCTGGTGCTGGAGCGGGTCGATGAGGAACTGTTCGGCTGGTCCTACGATTTCGTCGGCGACCTGGCCGAGACGGCGGCGCTCATCTGGCCCGAGCGGCCCGGCGCCAACCGCGTGCCCGACCTGACGGAGATCGTCGACGGGCTCATGACGGTCGGGCGCGGCCAGGTCGGGCGCCTCCTCGAAGGCTGGCTCGACGCGCTCGACGCCACCGGGCGCTGGGCGTTGCTCAAGCTCATGACTGGTGGCCTGCGCGTCGGCGTCTCGGCCCGGCTCGCCAAGACGGCGGTCGCCTCGCTCGGACCTGTCGACCCGGATCTGGTCGAGGAGGTCTGGCATGGGCTCGACGCGCCCTACGAGCCGCTCTTCGCCTGGCTCGAAGGCCGGGCGCCCAAGCCCGACCCGGGCGAGCGGCCGACCTTCCTGCCGCTCATGCTGGCGAACCCGCTCGACGAGGGCGAGCTCGACCAGATGCCGGCCGCCGAATATCTCGCCGAATGGAAATGGGACGGCATCCGCGTGCAGATCGCGGTGCGCGGCGGCGAGAAGCGGCTCTATTCGCGCACCGGCGACGAGGTCTCGGCCGCCTTTCCGGACCTGGTCGCAACCCTGCCCGACGGCATCGTGCTCGACGGCGAGCTGCTGGTCGGCTCGTTCGAAGCGATCGGCTCGTTCAACGACCTGCAGCAGCGCCTGAACCGCAAGAAGCCGGACCCGAAGCTGATCCAGCGCTACCCGGCCTTCGTCCGGCTCTATGACGCGCTCTGGATCGAGGGCGAGGACCTCCGGGGCCTGGCCCAGGCCGAGCGGCGGGCGCTGCTCGAGGCCTGGTTCCGCCGCCAGCCGCGGCCGCGGCTCGACTTGTCGCCGCTCATCCCGTTCGACCAATGGGGCGAGCTTGCGACGCTCAGGGACGAGGCGCGCGAGCGTGGCATCGAGGGGCTGATGCTGAAGCGGCGCGACACGCCCTATCTCGCCGGCCGGCCCAAGGGGCCGTGGTTCAAGTGGAAGCGCGGCGCGCTTACGCTCGACTGCGTGCTGATGTACGCCCAGCGCGGCCACGGCAAGCGCTCATCCTATTATTCCGACTATACGTTCGGTGCCTGGCGCGGCGACGAGCTGGTGCCGGTCGGCAAGGCCTATTCGGGCTTCACCGACGAGGAGCTGATCGAGCTCGACCGCTGGGTCCGCCATCACACGACCAACCGCTTCGGCCCGGTGCGCGAGGTCGAGCAGGCGCTGGTGCTGGAGATCGCGTTCGACGCGGTCCAAGCCTCGACCCGCCACAAATCCGGCCTCGCCATGCGCTTCCCGCGCGTCCATCGCATCCGCTGGGACAAGCCCGCCGCCGAGGCCGACCGGGTCGAGACGCTGCAGGCCCTGGTGGAGTGATGCTCAGTCGGCGGCGGCGAGGGGAGGTGCCTCGGACTCCTCGAGGATCTCGACGGACGCGCGCAGCAGCTCCGTGAAGTGCCGGGTCACGGCGCTCAGCGGCTGGCGCTGCTCGTCATGGGCGAAGACGGCGGCCAGTTCCCAGCAGATCTCCGGCTCGGCGAGCTCGGCATAGCCCACGATGGCGGGTGTCCGCGTGGCGATCCGGTTCGCGATCACCGCCTGGGGCACGAGCGCGATGCCGAGCCCGTGGGCCACGAGATCCAGCTGGGTCGCGGGATCGTTCACCTCGAAGCCGATGCGGCGGCTGAGCCGTGCCTCGGCGAAGCTGCGGTCGATCAGCTGACGCGTGCCCCAATCCGGCTGCAGGTCGACGAAGGTCTCGCGGGTGAGCTCGGCGAGCGTCACTTCCGTGCGGCCGGCGAGCGGATGGTCGGGTGCCGAGGCCGCGACCAGCGGCTCGCAGGCAAGCATCCAGGCCGTGGTATTCGGCGGGATGGTGCCGACGAACTGGGTGAAGGCAAGGTCGAGCGCGCCCGTGCGCACCCCCTCGATGAGCGAGAGCGAGCCGCCCGAGACAAGGCGGATCTCGATGCCCGGATAGGCGGCACGGAAGCGGCCCAGCACTTGGGCGATGTCGATGAGCGGCGACAGGCCCTGGATCGTGCCGATCGACAGCGTGCCGCGCTCGAGCCCGCGCATCTGGTCGACGAGCCGCCGCGCGTCCGCCGCTGCCGCCAGCACGCGGCGCGCCTCGATCAGGAAGGCGCGGCCGGTCGTGGTCAGGGAGACGCGGCGCGTCGTCCGGATGAAGAGGGCGGCGCCCAGCTCCTCTTCGAGCGTCCGGATCGAGGCGGACAGGCCCGACTGCACGATATGGAGCTTGTGCGCCGCGCGCGTGAAGTTCTGCTCGGCGGCGACGGTCACGAAATGCTCGAGCTGCTTCAGGTCCATCGGCGGTCCAATTAATCAGAATTAGTGCTGAGTCTGAGAAGAATAATGCGTTGGACCATCATAATAGCCCTGTGCGACCGTCCCGTCGATTGGTTCACCACACCAGGAACACAGCATGCCTCGCGATAATTCTCTGCCCGTCCGGCGGCTCGGCCGGACCGACATGCATATTACCCGGGTCGGGTTCGGCTCCTGGGCCGTCGGCGGCGACTGGGCGGTCGGCTGGGGCAACCAGGACGACCGGGATTCGGTTGCCGCGATCCGGCGCGCCGTCGAGCGCGGCGTCAACTGGATCGACACCGCGGCGATCTATGGCGTCGGCCATTCCGAGGAGGTCGTGGCCGAAGCGCTCGCCGGCATCCCGAAGAGCGAGCGGCCCTATGTCTTCACGAAATGCGGCCTGATCCCGCATCCGACGGATCGCAACGCGCTGCCGAGCCGGATCGGCGCGCCGGCGAGCCTCCGCCGCGAGCTCGAGGCGTCGCTCAGCCGGCTGCGCGTCGACCATATCGACCTCTACCAGATGCATTGGCCGACCGAAGACGGCACGCCGCTCGAGGTCTATTGGCAGGTGCTGCTCGACCTGAAGCGCGAGGGCAAGGTGGCAGCCGTCGGCCTGTCCAACCACTCGGCCCAGCAGCTGGCTGCCGCCGAGGCTCTTGGCCATGTCGACACGCTGCAGCCGCCGTTCTCGGCGATCCGGCGCGATGTGGCCGTGGCCGAACTGCCGTGGTGCGCCCAGCACGAGACGGGCGTGATCGTCTACAGCCCGATGCAGGCCGGCTTGCTCAGCGGCGGCTTCACGGCCGAGCGGGCGGCGGCATTGCCGGCAAACGACTGGCGCTCGCGCAACGACAATTTCAAGCCGCCGGCGCTCGCCCGCAATCTCGCCGTCGCCGAGATCATGAAGGGCATCGCGGATCGCCGGCATACCAGCGTCGCCGCCGTCGCGGTCGCCTGGACGCTTGCCTGGCCCGGCGTCACCGGCGCCATCGTCGGCGCCCGCCGGCCAGCCCAGGTCGACGGCTGGATCGACGCCGCGAGCCTGTCGCTCACCAAGGCGGAACTCGCGGAAATCGCCGGGGTCATCGACCGCACAGGCGCCGGGTCCGGTCCGGCGGAGCCCTGATCGGGCTTGACGGTGTTACGGCGATCGGGCCGATCGTCGCCTCACCTGAACGGTATCCGGATCCCGTCGAGTTGATCTGACAAACCCACCGAAAAAGCGCTTAATCATCGGAGCTCGGTCCCATCAAGTTCGAGCCGAGGCGGCCGAGCGCGGCTTACGGGAGGGCGATCATGACGGCGGATCCGGACAGGCTTCAGGCGTTCGTGGGCAAGATGGCTGGCGATCTGGGCGCGGCGGCGTCCGCGGCTCTCGTCGTGCTGGGCGACCATCTCGGACTCTACAAGGCGCTGAAGCGCCTTGGGCGGGCGAATTCGGCCATGCTCGCGGCCGAAACCGGCATGAACGAGCGCAATCTCAGGGAATGGCTCGCGGCGCAGGCGGCGTCCGGCTACGTCGATTGCGATCCGAAAACGGGCCAGTTCTGGCTCAACGACGAGCAGTCGATGGTGTTCGCGGACGAGGACGGGCCAGCTTTCATGGCCGGCGGCTTCGACATCATCTCGGCCATGTTCCAGGACGAGCAACGGGTCGAGGAAGCGTTCCGGACCGGCAAGGGCATGGGATGGCACGAGCATGCTTCGTGCCTGTTCCGCGGCACCGAGCGGTTCTTCCGTCCCGGCTACAACGCCAATCTGGTGGATGCCTGGATCCCGGCGCTCGACGGGGTCAAGGCCAAGCTCGAGGCCGGCACCACGGTTGCCGACGTCGGCTGCGGCCACGGCGCCTCGACCATCGTCATGGCGAAGGCCTTCCCGAACTCGCGCTTCACCGGTTTCGACTACCACGGCGCCTCGATCGAGCGGGCGCGCGAGGCGGCGCGCGAGCAGGGCCTGGGCGACCGTGTCCGGTTCGAGACCGCGTCGGCCAAGGATTTCCCGGGCGCGGGCTATGGGCTCGTCACCATCTTCGACGCACTGCACGACATGGGCGATCCGGTCGGCGCCGCGCGCCACATCCGGGAGAGCCTCGCGCCGGACGGCACCTTCATGCTGGTCGAGCCTTTTGCCAATGACGATCTCGCCGGCAATCTCAACCCGGTCGGGCGGATCTACTATGCGGCCTCGACCATGATCTGCACGCCGGCGTCGATGAGCCAGGAGGTGGCGCTGGCCCTGGGTGCGCAGGCGGGCGAGGCGCGCCTCAAACAAGTGGCGGACGAGGCCGGCTACGGGCAGTTCCGGCGCGCGGCCGAGACGCCGTTCAACATCGTGCTGGAGCTTCGGCCGTAGGCCGGGTCCCGCGGCCGTCGGTGCCGAACCGGTTGCGTTCGGCACCGCGCCGTGGATTGATCAGGCTTTGCTTACCATGATGGGTGCCGCAATGCCGCTCGACCATTGGCTCGCCTTCACCGCTGCCGCCGCGGTCGTGCTGGCTCTCCCGGGACCGACCGTGTTGCTGGTCGTGTCCTATGCCCTCGGGCATGGCCGGCGCTCGGCCTTCGCGACGGTTGCCGGCGTGACGCTCGGCGATTTCACGGCGATGACCGCCTCAATGCTGGGCCTGGGCGTTCTGCTCACGACCTCGGCTGCCTTGTTTACCGGCCTGCGCTGGGTCGGGGCGGCCTATCTCATCTATCTCGGCATCAAGCTGTGGCGCGCGCCGGTCGGCGCGATGACAACGGAGGAGACGGCCGAGACCAACGGCTGGCGCATGTTTCTGCACGCCTATGCGGTGACGGCGCTCAATCCCAAGAGCATCGTGTTCTTCGTGGCCTTCCTGCCGCAATTCTTCCTGGCGAGCGCGCCGATCGTGCCGCAGATGGTGATTTTCGAAGCGACCTTCCTGGTGCTCGCGGCCGTGAACACGATCGGCTACGCGCTGCTCGCCTCGGCCGCCCGCCGCGCGGTCAAGCGGCCCGAAGTGCAGCGCCGGGTCAATCGCGTCGGCGGCTCCATGCTGATCGGCGCGGGCCTGTTCGCGGCGGCGTGGAAGAAGGCGGCGGCCTGAACGATATCAGCGGGCGGCGTCGGCCGCCGGTAAGGCCATCTGTCCGGCCTCGCGCTGCAGCTCCGGCACGAGATGGCTCAAGAGCGTCAGCACGCGTGCCGTGTCCCGGCCGCGGGCGGCCTCGTCCATCTCGTCGAGCGCGCGGCTCAAGACCGCATAGTCGGCGGTACGCGGGGCGGCCAGGAGGATGCCGTCGGCCTCGGTCTTCACCGGCGGCTCGGCCTCGTGGAACAGCTCCTCGTAGAGCTTCTCGCCCGGACGGAGCCCGATGTACTCGATCTTGATGTCGCGGTCGGGCACGAGGCCCGCGAGCCGGATCATCTGGCGCGCGAGGTCGGCGATCTTGACCGATTCGCCCATCTCGAGCACGAAGATGCCGCCGCGCTCCAGCCCCTTGGGCGGATGGTCGGACATGGCGACGGCGGACGCCTGCAGCACGAGCTCGACCGCCTCGCGCACGGTCATGAAGAAGCGCGTCACGTCCTTGTGGGTGACGGTCAGCGGTCCGCCGGCCTGCAGCTGACGCCGGAACAGCGGCACGACCGAGCCGGTCGAGCCCAGCACGTTGCCGAAGCGGACGGTGACGAAGCGGGTCGCGTTCTTCTGGCCGCCGGCACGGCCGGCGAGATCGAGCGCCTGGCAGATGCATTCGGCCAGGCGCTTGGACGCCCCCATGACGTTGGTCGGATGCACCGCCTTGTCGGTCGAGATCATGACCATGGCCGCGACACCGGCCGTCCGGCACGCCTCGGCCAGGTTGCGCGTGCCGATGACGTTGGTCAGCACGCCCTCGGTCGGGTTTGCCTCGACCATCGGCACGTGCTTGTAGGCGGCGGCGTGGAATACGAGCTCCGGCCGCGCCTCGGCCATGATCTCGTCGAGCCGGTGGCGGTCACGCACGTCGCCGAGGCTGGTCGTCCGCGGCAGGGTCGCGAAATTCTCAGCCAGGTCCAGGTCGATCAGGTAGAGCTGGTATTCGGCACTGTCGACGAGCGTCAGGTGCGAGGGCGCGAGCGCCGCGATCTGGCGGACGAGCTCCGAGCCAATCGTGCCGCCGGCGCCGGTCACCAGCACGCGGCGGCCGCGGATGAGGTGCGCCATGGCCTCGCGGTCGAGCACGCGCTGCGCCCGGCCCAACAGATCCTCGATCGCGATCGGCCGGATCTCCAGCCCGTCGCCGACGCCGGACTTGAGCTCGCTCACGCGCGGCATGCGTGCGATGTCGATGCCGAGGGCGGAGGCCTGGTCGACCACGCGGCTGATGAGCGCGCCGTCGATCATGTCGTTGGTCAGGATGATGCGCTGCGGCCGACGGTCGGTCTCGGTCAGCTTCTCGACCGCGCCCGTCAGCTGGTCGATCGTGCCCACGACCGGCACGCGGTGAATCGTCCGGCCGACGCGGCCTTCGTTGACGGCGATGATGCCGATCGGATCGTAGTTCGAGCGCCGGTCGCGGCGCATCTCGTTGACGAACAGCTCGGCCCCATCGCCGGCGCCGACCAGCAGCACCGGGATGCGGCGATGGGCGTCGCGCTCGAACACCCGGTCGAGCCGGCCGTCCTTGAACAGGCGATAGAGAATGCGCGGGCCGGACAGGAGGCCGATCAGCACGAACCAGTTGATGACGAGCGTCGAGCGCGGCTGCCCCTCGAGGCGGGTCGAGAGGAACAGGACCAGCGTATAGGCGAGCACCGCCACGGTGACGGCGCGGCCGATCGCGAACAGGTCGTTGAGCGAGGCATAGCGCCAGATGCCGCGATAGAGCCCGGTCAGGCGCAGGAAGACGAGCACGATGACCGTGAACAGCGCCATGTCCTGCAGCAGCATCGTCCGGTCGAGCGCCGCCATGTCCGCGCCGAGGCGCAGATAAAGCGACAGCAGCAGCGACAGCGCCGTCATGAGGGCGTCGTGCACCAGCGCCAGGAATGTCCGATTGATCCGCTTCACCCGATATGCCCAAACCGCCGGAATTCTCGATCCGGCGCGACCATAGCAAAAGCGGAGGGTCCGTACACCCGGCAGAAGGCAGCATCGCGCCCCGGGCACAACTAGGCGCGCAACTGGGGGCGGCTTGATCTCGCCGGAGGGGAATGGTACTCCCGCCCGCTGCCCTTCCTGCCGTCATGCCCGCGAAGGCGGGGATCCAGGGCGAGCGACGGCTGTCAGCCTTTGCGGCCGCTCTGGATCCCCGCCTCCGCGGGGATGACGGCCCTTACGGCACAACAACGGATCATGATGCCGGCACGCCAGAAGACGCTCATCTACGTGGTCACCGAGGATTGGTATTTCTGGCTGCATCGCCTGGCCATCGGCCAGGCGGCGCTTGCGGCGGGATATCGCGTCTTCGTCTGCGCGCGCGTGCAGGCCCACCGCGAGATCCTGGAGCAGCTCGGCTTCACCGTGGTGGCGCTGCCCTGGCGGCGCGGCGGCGGGCCGCTCCTGAACGAGATCAAGACGCTCTGGATGCTGTGGCGGTTGTTCCGGCGCGAGCGGCCGGACATCGTCCATTCCATCGCCCTGAAGGCGATCATCTACGGCGGGCTCATGGCGCGCCTGGCCGGGGTCAGGGCCAGGGTCTCGACCGTGGCGGGCCTGGGTTACGTCTTCACCTCGCAGCGCCTGAAGGCGCGAGTGCTGCGCCGCCCGGTGCTGCTGGCGCTGGCGCTCGGCATGCGCGGGCCGGACGCGCTGGTGACACTCGAGAACCCGGATGACGGCGACCGGCTCGCCGCCGGCGGCGCCATGCGGCAGAGCCAGGTGGCGCTCGTCTGCAGCTGCGGCGTCGATACCGACCGTTTCGCCCCCAAGCCCGAGCCCGATGGCGTGCCGATCGTCGCCATGGCCTGCCGCCTCGTGCGCGACAAGGGGCCGGCCGTCGCCGTCGCGGCCATGCGCCGCTTGAAGGCCGAGGGCGTGCCGATCCGCTTCCTGCTCGCCGGCGGTACCGACAAGGGCAGCGCCGATTCCCATACCAAGGAAGAGGTCGAGAGCTGGGTTGCCGAGGGGCTGGTCGAATGGGTCGGCCATATCTCCGACGTCGTCTCGTTCTGGCAGGGCTGCCACATGGCGGTCTATCCGTCGCGCTACGGCGAGGGCGTGCCGAAGACGTTGCTCGAGGCAGCATCATGCGGCCGGCCGGTGGTCACGACCGATATGCCCGGCTGCCGCGAGGCGCTGGTCGACGGCGAGACCGGGTTCCTGGTGCCGGTCGACGACGACGCGGCGGTCGCGGCGCGCTTGAAACAGCTGGCGCTCGACCCGGAGCTCCGCCGGCGCATGGGGCAAGCCGCGCGCGCCAAGGCGCTCGCCGAATTCGCCGACGCCCGCGTCCAGGCCGGCATGCTCGACACCTACCGGCGCGTCTTGGCGCTTTAGCCCTGGCGCTTTAGCTGACGGGATATCAGCCGGCGGGACAGCCGGGCGCGTCGAACAGGGCGGCGAGCCCGCAGGTAGAGCCCAGCATCCGGCCGCCGTCATGGGCGACGCCCGGCACATCGTGCAGGCTCTGGGCAAAGCCTGTCGGGTGGCGCGCCTGGAGATAGGCGAAATAGGCATGGCCGCGAGCGAAGCGATAGGGCCCCTCGGCCTCGGCGGCACAGCTCTTGTCGAGCGCCGGATGGTTCGGGTCGATGTCGGCCGTGCCCAGCAGATAGACGACATCGCGCGCCGCATAGCGCCGCTCCAGTGCGTCGGGCGTGCTGGCCGCGACATAGGGCGGCGGCGCCTCGAAGCCGTATTTCCACTGGTTGAAGTCGGGGCAGGTGGCGGCCGGAAACGGCCCCGTGCCGCCGGCGGCGAGCGGCCGGTCGGCGCTGAAATAGACGTAGGACGACGGGTTCGCGACGACGTAGCGCACGTGCACGCCGTGCTGGGTGAGCGCCGCCTCGCCGTTGCCGGCGACGGCGTAGCGCTGCGCCACCTGGGCCCCGGCGGAATGGCCGGCGACGACGACGGTCTGCAAGGCAGGAAACAGATCGGGATCGGCAAGCCGCGCCAGGATGGCGTCGATCGCCTCGAACGAGCTCACCGGCGCTGGCCTGTGCGCCGGCTCGCCGCCGGTCCAGCTTGACCGGCCCCAGCGCAGCGTCTCGGCCGGCAGGTCGTGCGGCGCGATGTCGAGGTCGGCCAGGAACTGCGGCACGATCAGCAGGGTGCCGCGGCCGGCGTCGCCCGCTTCGCTGAGCGCCGTCTCGGCCGAGCGGAGGTAGGTGTCGGCGTCACGCAGGAGGCCGTGGATGACGATGATCGCGCGCGTCACGGCAGGCTCGGGCCGCGTCCAGTCGCCCGTGACATAGAGCGGCAGGACGCCGGCGCCGCCGGCCCCGGTCACCGCCAGGCGCTGGTCCGCCACCACCTTGACCGGCAGCTTGTGCGGGTCGGTCTCGTCCGCGGCTGAGGCGTCGGACGCGGCGACGATGCCGGCGAGCAGGGCGAGTGCGCCCCGGCGAAGCGCGGCGGTCAGGGGCATGGTCCGAGCGACATGATCCTTGGCGCCGATCAGTTCGGCGTCGTGCCCGGTGCCGTTCCCGCTCCGGTGTTGGGGGCGGGTGTCGATGCCGGCGGCTCGGCGGGCGCGATGCCGGCACGCGGCGGCAGCCCGTGGGCCTTGAAGCATTGGTCGACCAGCGCATCGCGCTTGCGCAGCGCTGCCTCGTTATGGTCCGGCACCTGCTTGGTCGCGTCGGCGATGCACTGGTCGGACTGCTTCCAGCGGCGCATCACCGGGTCGACCGGCTCCGCCGCCCGCGCCGGTAAGGCGGCGTAGAAGACGGTCGCCGCGGTGAGCAAGATCAGCGAACCACGGATCACGCTTCGCCCTCGACCTCGGCCTCGATCAGCCGCCGGCTCGCGAGCAGCGGGGCGAGTGCTGCGCCGACTTGGGGCATGCGCGGGGAATTGCGGTGCGCGACCACGGCCGCGCGGTCGGCATAGAGTTCGTTCACCAGCAGCTGGTTCGGCACGCGCTGGCCGGTCTCGTCGACCCGGTGCAGCACCTCGAAGCGCAGGCAGCCCGGCTCCTCGGCGAGCGTGCGGCGGGCATGTTCGCGGATGATCGCCTCGAACGCGGCCTGCTGGCCCGGCAGCGTCTCGAATTCGACGATGATGGCGATTTGCGGCATGACATCTCCGGCAGCACGAGGGAAGGATCGGTTCAAGTAGCGGTTCGGCCGGAGCCTAGCCGAGCCGTCCCAGCGGGGCAATGTGCTGGGGGGCAATGTGCTGAGGGGCAATGTGCGGGAGCAATGCGACAGGAGTGAGGCAAGGCTACGACATGGAGCAATAGGTGGCGCGTCCTTTCGGCGCGTCGAGGGGGAACGCTATTTGCTACGGTTTTGCCACCGGGGCGGGTATTCTTCCGGAACACGTCGGCGCCAGGGGCAGGACCCGCCCGAGGAACGACCTCCAGGGGCGGCGAGGGCGATGGCGTGCAGCGGAACATTCGTGGCAGGATGAGCGCGCTTCTATGAAACGTCCATCACCCGCACCGCCGCCTTGGGCGACCGGCCCTTGGGAGCGCTGGTTCGCCTGGTATCCCGTAGCCCTCGGCTGGCGCCGCCGCCGGGGCGTCGCCTGGGGCCGAATGGTCTGGCGCCGCTGGGTGTGCAACCCGTTCGACACGACGCGCCCGACCGAAACGCAATTCACGCTCGACCCCGCCGGGGAAACCCCGTCCGATCCGACCGGCCGGACCGAGCTCGTGGATGGCAGCCTGCTCGAGGAACGGCGGCATCAGGTTGAGAGCTACGCGCCGTAGGCCATGCAGCCGCGGCACCGCGCCCGAGCACTGGTGGCGCTTGGCCTTCCCGCCGGTGCCGTGCTAGGTACTGGCCCGAGGCTGGCGAGGCCGGATTAGCACAGCGGTAGTGCAGCGGTTTTGTAAACCGAAGGTCGCGGGTTCAAATCCTGCATCCGGCACCAGTTTTGCCCCTCGATGCTCTTTTCGATATTGCGCCGGGCGACGCGCGACAGGAAGTCATCAAGGGTATGCCGGCGGGTACGTCACAGCGAGGTACCTGTCGCATCCGGATTTTCGGTTTCATCCGCATTGTCACCGGGATCGGTCGGCACCTCGGTTGTCGTCCGAGCTCACACAGGGCCGTTGACGCTGCGAAGTTGCGCTTGTACTCAATCTGCGCTTGCTACGGTCTGTGAATGCAATGGGGTTGCGAATTGCGTAAGTTGGAAATAGTAACCCCTGTGTTCAATGACTGGGAATCGTTCTCGGCGTTGTTGAAGAACATCGATATCGCCTGCCAGGACCTGGATTGCGCCGTGTCAGTGCTGGCGATCGATGACGGCTCTACCGACCCGGCGCCGGAAATGGGCCGGCCGGACGATGCGTATGCGACACTCCAGGCTGTAGAGATCGTCCACCTGTCCGTCAACGTTGGGCATCAGCGCGCTATTGCGATCGGCCTCGCTGTGGCGGCTCAGGACGGGGACGCGGACGCCGTTCTGATTATGGATGCGGATGGCGAGGACCGCCCAGAGGACATCGCGCGCCTTGTAGCGGCGGCCCAGGGACAGCAGGACTTCGTGATAGTTGCTGAGCGGCGTCGCCGCAATGAGCGCGTCACGTTCAAGATTTTCTACCATCTCTATAAGATGTTCTTCAAACTTTTGACGGGCAAACTGATAAGCTTTGGAAATTTCAGCCTGATATCGAAATCCTATGTCGGGAGGTTGGTGCTGGTGCCGGACCTTTGGAATCACCTGCCGGCGGCAGTCATGCGTTCCCGCCTCCCAATTCGGCGAATCCCGATCGACCGCGGCCGGCGATACGCCGGCTCGTCCAAGATGAATTACGTATCGCTCATGGTGCATGGCCTTAGCGGGATCTCGGTCTACAGCGACATGATTTTCGTGCGCATGCTGATCGCCACGCTGGGTCTGCTGGCGATTGGCGTGCCTGTCATCCTGGCCGTCATGATCATACGTCTCTTTACGGATCTGGCGACGCCGGGCTGGGCCACGACCGTGTCTTTCGGAGTGCTCATGATCCTCGCGCAGGCGATCGTTTCGACAATCACTGCGGCATTGCTGCTCCTGAACAATAGAAGCCAGAAATCTGTCATCCCCGCAGTTGACTATAAGGATTTCCTTCTCTCTCGCAGATTTCTGTTTCAGCAGCAGGAACAGGTCCGCGCGCGTGTCCGATAAGACGTCACTTCTCTGGCAGGCGGTTGCGCTTGGCCGGCGGCTGTTTCGATTCGGTGCCGTTGGCGTCGTCGCGACCGCTTCCTATTACCTGATGATGCGGCTTTTCATGAATCTGATGGCGATCCCTCTCGCCCAAGCACATGTAGCGGCGACGATCCTTTCCCTACTGGTCTCCTACATCGGCCACCACAGCGTCACGTTCGAGGCCGAGGGGCAGCATCCTTATTACTTCAGGCGCTTCTGCATCACCTCGGCCATCCTGTTCTGCCTGTCGTCAGCCTTCTTGTGGGTGGCGACGACGGGCTTGATGATCAGCCGTGAGACGGCTGCCGGAATGGTCGCGCTTGGTTATCCGGTAGCCAGTTTCGCGCTGCACTGGATGTGGTCGTTTCGAGCGCCCTCGGCCGTCGGTGACGCACGATGACCGTCACCCCTAGCAGAGCCGCCGCCGCGAAAGATCGGATCGTTCTGTTGCCCAGGGCGAGCGAGGCCGGCATCTCGGAGGTGCGCTGGCAAGCCCTTCTATTTGCTGTTCTGGGGGCGGTCGCCGGATACGTGAACGTCTGGCTGTTGGTGGGGTGGCACCATATTAATCCCAGCGACCTTTCCTGGCTTGTCGGCGATCCTGCGCAATACCAGGCGGCATGGGAGTTTCTTCGCCACCAGAAAGGATGGGGCTTTCCGCTAACCTGGGTTGATGGCCTGGGCTATCCGCTCGGCGTCTCGGCGTCCTATCTAGACGTCATCCCCCTGGTGGCGGTTCCGTTGCGCTTACTGTCCGGCTGGTTGCCGACGGATTTTCAATACCTCGGCCTCTATGCTGTCGCCTGCCATTCGCTCCAAGCCTATTTCGGCTTCCGTCTCGTTGCCCGGTTTGTGCCGAGAGACATCCTGACGTGTGTCATCGGCGGAATATTCTTCCTGGTTTCCCCAGCCCTGACGTGGCGCCTCTTTGGCCATTACGCCCTGTCAACCCAATGGGTCATCATCGCCGGTCTCTATTACTATTTCGCGCCGCTGACATCCGAGGGCTTTGGCAGATACGTCCGGCCCTTCTTGGTCCTGAGTGCGATTGCCAGCGCGATCAATCCTTACATCAGCTTGTTTGCGGCCATGATCGGCGGTGCGGCGATCTACCGGGCCTATCTCGAAGGGCAGGCTCGCCTTGTGGCCGCGGGTGCCGTGGTCGCGGCGATTTCACTCGTGACGCTGGCAACGCTTGCTGTGTTCGGCTTCCTCATCGGCGGAGACGGGACGCAATTCGCCGGCAACGGCTATACCCTTTATTCGCTGAATTTGCTGTCGCCGATCGATCCGGCCGCATATCCCTCGATTCTTCTGAAGACACAGCCGAGCATTTGGGGGCAGTACGAGGGGTATAACTATCTTGGCTTGGGCGTCGTCGGTCTGTTGCTGATTGGCCTCGCGCGCCGGCCAGGGCTCGCGCTGCAGCTCTGGTCGCCGGCGCTGCGGCCGCTGTTTCTGATTTCGGCTCTGTGCACGTTGCTGGCCCTCTCGGTCAAGATCACGGCGGGAACCATAGTTGTCTGGACGATTCCGGTTCCCGACAAGGTCTTCCACGCACTCGCCAGCTTCCGGGCTTCGGGTCGGCTGTTTTGGCCTGCTCACTACGCGATCATCCTTGCTGCGATTGGCGTCACGACCGTGGCGGTCCGGAGCCGCTGGGCGCTGCGGCTCTGCCTTGGGCTCGCGTTGATCATCCAAGTCGTCGACCTCATGCCACTGCGGCACAGTGTTCACGCGGCCGCGAAGGTGACCTATAGCAACCCGTTGACGGCGCCGGATTGGGGCGAGCTGTCGAAGAACCACCGCCATATTGTCGTCCTGCCGGCCTGGCAGTGTGGTCTTGCGGGAACTCCGGGAGGTTCTGGGGGGTGGTACTGGTTCGCACGGCTTGCCGCAAGAAGTGGCCTCACAGAAAATAGCTTCTATCCCGCTCGGATCTCTCCTGCAGCTGAAGACCTTTATTGCTCGAAGATGCCGGACGATCTCCTGCACCAGGGGTTCAAGAGGGACACGGCATACGTACTGGACGACGACTTGGCTGTTCGCGTCGCAACACGCCCAGGCAACGAGCACTATTGCCGGAGGGTGGACGGCTTTAACCTCTGCACCCACGATCCGCAACGGGCGGGGGAGTCGTACCGGATCGTGGATGAGACCCTGCGGCCGTACCAGCTTGGCACCGAGATCACGGCGCGAGATGAAAAACGGCCGACCGCTGCATTGGTAGACGGGCTGGAAGAGGGCACGCAGCCGGCACACTGGACGCTGGGCCATAAGCTGAGCGTGGATTTGAGGCCGGTGCTTCCCCCCTCGGGAGATCTGCGGATCGAGGCCGATTTCGGCTGGCCGCCGGTGGTGACGGCTCAGCATCCGCAACAGCGGGCGATCGTCCGGGTCAATGAGCAAGTTGTCGGTGAATGGACGTTCGTATCCGGTGAGTCGGAGGCAAGCCGCTCCGCGATCATCCCGCGAGATCTGCTCGAAGATGGCAAGGTTGTGTCTGTGACTTTTGACCTCCCTGACGCGGTGACCCCGCAGTCGCTGGGAATCAACACCGATGGCCGAACACTTGCCCTTTCGGTCAAGTCACTGCGCATCGTCCCGGTGGCGGGTGGGCAATGAGCAAGTCTTTGGGCTGAACCAGATGGACAACCGGCGCGTTGAGCGCCGCGCCGGCACCGTGCGCCGCCGCAATGCGCGCTTCGACCGCCGCGGAAACCTCGATCCTGGCGCCGCCGCGCGCGATGGCGACGATGTCGGCGATGGTCGGCGGGGGGCTCGCCAAAGGCGGCGGGCGCTGTTCGGCTTGTCATGGTCGTATCATGCCTCGGGCGGACCTCTCATAGATGCTCATTTGAATCGATCTCTGTCATTTTGTATAGACATATAAGACCAGCAAGCTACAGTGCTGCGGTTGGAGCCGGCGGGAAACGGGTGTCGCCCGGATTGTCGCCAAGGTTCGGGGGCCGTGTGCCGGTTCCCGGCTCGCCGTTCAGGGAGGACCGAGTTGCAGCCCATCTATCTCGCCTATCTGAACCGGCTCGATATCGAAGAGCTCAAGATCACCGACGACGAAATCCTCGCTGCGATCGAATCGAGCCTGGCGAGCCAGGGGCGCGGCCTGTCGCTGTCCGACATCGCGCTCGGCCACGCCATGCTGGCCAAGGCCGAGCGTCTTGGCATCGGCCAGCGACTGCGCTTCGCTTAATGCGCGGAATGGCCGGCATGACGCTCGTTGCCAATGCGCGGATGTATGCGGCGACGCCGGCCGCGGCGGCTGCCTGGAAACTGTTCTTCCGCTGGCTTGCGGACAAGAGCGGCGTCGATCTCGCGGTCATCGACTACGCGTTTCCGGCGCCGCTCGCCGCTCTCTGGTCGCGCCCTGATCTGGGTGCCGCATTCATGTGCGGCTTCCCGTTCGTCCGCTCGCAGTATCGGCCGAAGCCGCTCGCGGCACCGATCCCGGCGGGCGCGCGGTACGCCGGCCGGCCGGTCTATATGACCGATCTCGTGGTGCGGGCGGATGCGCCCTATCGCACGCTCGAGGATACGTTCGGCGGCCGGCTCGGCTACACGGTCGAGGACTCGCACTCCGGCTATAACGCCCTGCGCCACCATCTGCTGCCGTATCGCTCGAGCCTGCGCCCGGCGCTCTACGGTAAACGCATCGGCCCACTCTACACGCCGCGGCGCGTGCTCGAGGCGATCATCGACGGCACCATCGATCTCGGCCCGCTCGACGGCTATGCGCTCGACTTGACGAAACGTCACGAGCCGGCGGTGGCCCAGCGCGTGCGGACGCTGGCCACGACCGACCCGGCGCCGATCCCGTTCCTCATCGCAAGCGCGGATTGTCCCGACGAGATCGTCCACCGGCTGCGCTCGGCGCTCCTGTCTTTCGGCGACGATCCGCGCTGCGCCGAACTCCGCGACGCGCTCTGCCTTGCGGGCTTCGCGCCTGTGGTCGAGGCCGATTACGCGCTGATCGCGGCGTGGGACCAAGAGGCGCAGGCGGCGGGCTATAGCTGCCCGGCCTGACCCGAGGGAGCCAGCCCGACACGAAGGAGACGGTGATGACCATGGACGAGACCCGCCGCGGCTGGACCATTGTTTTCCTGATCTTCTTCTTCATGTTGATCAACTACGCGGACAAGGCGGTCATCGGCCTGTCGGCAGTGCCGATCATGCGTGAGCTCGGTCTCAGCAATACCGAGTTCGGCACGCTCGGCAGCGCCTTCTTCCTACTGTTCAGCCTGTCCGGCGTCCTCGTCGGCTTCCTCGCGAACCGGATCGCGAGCAAGCCGCTGCTGCTGATCCTGGCGCTCGTCTGGGGTGCCGCCCAGGCGCCGATGGCGGGCACGGTCGGCTTCACGACGCTGCTGATCGCCCGGATCGTGCTTGGGACCGGGGAGGGGCCGGCCTTTCCGCTGGCGCTCCATGCCGTCTACAAATGGTTCGACGACACGCGGCGGACCGTGCCGACGAGCATCGTCGCCTGCGGGGCCGCCTTCGGCGCCGGCATCATCGCCCCGGGCGTTACGGCTATTATCGTGCTTTTCGGCTGGCACGCCGCGTTCGCGACGCTGTCGGTGGCGAGCCTGCTCTGGGCGGTCGCCTGGGGCCTGTTCGGGGCCGAAGGCCGGCTCGATGCCCGCAGCGGCAGGGCCGGCGGTGCGGCGTTTCGACGGCCCTATGCCCGCTTACTGCTGAGCCGCACCGCGCTGGGCGTGTTCATCGGCGGCTTCGTCGCGTACTGGGCGATCACGCTCAACGTGGTCTGGCTCGCCGCCTATTTGACGAAGGGCGCCGGCTTCACGCCGCTCGAGGCCGGCTGGATCATCGTGCTGCCGTCCTTGGCCCAGATCGTCATGGCGCCGACGCTCGGCGCCTGGTCCGAATGGCTGGTGCGCCGCGGTGTCTCGAGCCGCGTCGCCCGCGGCGTGCTGGGCGGCTGCTGCCTCGTGACGGCGGGCGTCGCGATGGTGCTGTTCCCGCTCGTTTCCGTAGCGCCGATCAAGCTCCTGCTCGTCGTCCTGGCCTTCGCGACCGGCAGCGTGTTCTTCACCCTGGGCTCGACCCTGATCGGCGAAATCTCGCCCCCGTCCCAGCGCGGCGCGTTGCTCGGCATCACCAACTCGATCCATGCCCTGGCCGGCGTCGTGGCACCGGTGCTGATGGGCGCCATCGTCGATGTGGCCGCAGATCCGGTTTCAGGCTTCCGCACCGGCTTTCTCGCCGCCGGCGCGTTCGTCGCCGCGGGCGGGATCGCGGCGATGGCGCTCGCCCATCCGGAAGCCGACCACGCGGCCTGGGCCGAGCGGATCGACGCAACGGCCGATTAGGCGTAGCGGCCGAAGAATTGACGGCACCGGTGGTGCACCGACGACATGCTCCCCATATGACCTCTTTGGAGATCATTGGTAAAAGCGGCGGTTTGGGCTTCGCGCAGTACGGAAAAGCGGACCGGTAGTCTAACGGGACTACGTTGCGATGTTCGGTCCTTACAAGCGGAGGAACCGAAATGACGTCGAGGCGGATAGGCTTCTTGCTGCTTCCAGGCTTCTCGATGGTGACCCTGGGCGCTGCAGCTGATTTGCTGAATGTGGCAGGGGGGCTGGCCGGGCCATCGCTCTATACCTGTCACACCGTCGGCATCGACAATACTCCCGTCCGGGCCAGTACCGGCATGATTGTCGTGCCGGAGCTTGCGATTGAGCGGGCGTCGGATTTCTTCTGCATTCTCGTCGTGTCGAACATCGAGTTCGCAGAATTCTATGATGAACGGGCCGCTACTTGGCTCCGCACGCAGGCCCGAAGCGGCAGCCGGATCGGCTCGCTCGGATCCGGGGCCGTCTTCACGGCGAAAACCGGATTACTGGACGGCTATCGCTGTACGACGCATTGGCGGCTCTTCGCCGAATTCTCGCGACGGTTCCCGGCGGTGATGCTGACGCGCGGGCTCTTCGCCATTGATCGGGATCGTGTGAGCTGCGCCGGCGGCACGGCGGTCCTCGATCTGATCCTCGCCCTCATCGCGCAGGATCACGGCTACGAACTGGCGGCCGAGGCGGCGGAGCTGATGCTCCATACGCGCATCCGGCCCTCGACCGAAAGCCAGCGCATGGCGGTGCAATGGCGGTTCAACCTGACCGACAAAAGGCTCGTGCGCGCGATCATGCTGATGGAGGACATGCTCGAGAAGCCGGCTTCGCTGCCGGAACTCGCAAACGCCGCCGGCATGTCGAACCGGCAGTTCCAGCGGCGCTTCGGCGCCGAGCTCGGCCAATCGCCCGCGCGCTTCTATCTGCAGCTTCGCCTGAAGCACGCGCAGATGCTGCTCCAACAGTCGACCGGATCGATCCTCGACGTGGCGCTGGAGTGCGGATTCGCCGATCCGTCGCACTTTACGCGGCAGTACCGTCTGCAGTTCGGTGAGACGCCAGGACAGGTCCGCCGGAGATCCGGGCCTCGTCACGCTGTGGCCTCGCCTTTCGCGCCTGCAGCGTAATTGGCGTCCTGAGACCAAGAAAAGGCGCAATCCGGCAGGACGCCGAATCATGGTTAATAATAGGTTTGTGTCACGCCGAAACAACGCCTCAAGCCATTGAACGAGCGAGGCAACTTCGGCCAATCGGGCCACGAGCGCCCGAAGATGCACGACATCGACAAGATCGACAAGGGGAGGTTTCCAGATTGAATCCTTTCAGTCATGCGGGGACGGAGCCGACGCTCGCGGAGATGTTCGCCGATCCGATGATGCAACTCATGATGCGTCGAGACCGGATCACCGAAGGTGATGTCTGCGCCGCGGTCGAAATTGCCCGGCGCGCTTCTGCCGCCGAGCGCGGCGATTGTCGAGGGCGAGACATCCAAACCGGCCGTCGAGAAATCGCCTTCGCGCAATAAGGGTGCACGCTCCTCGACAACCTCTGCAACTGCCAATCCAACGGGGTATTTGATGACGAATCCGACCTTCAAGGGCTTTGACGATATCGCTGCCTTCGGACAGGCGAATTTCGACGCGCTGATCCAGTCCAGTGCCCTTTGCGCTAAGGCCGTCGAAGAATTCTCCAGGGAAATTGCGGGCGTCGTCCGCAGCTCGATCGACGCCGGCGCCGATGCCACTCGGGCGGCGCTTGCGGCAAAGACGGTCAAGGACGTGGTGGACGTGCAGACGGGTTTCACCAAGACGTCGCTCGATGCGATCGTCGCCAACTGGGCGCGGTTCGGCACGTTGGGCGTGAAGCTCGCGACCGACGCAGCGTCTCCGCTCACGGCCCGTGCTGACGCTATGGCGGCGTTCGTCGCACCGTTTGGACGCTAGATCTTTCGGCCGGTTCTTTCCAGGAACAGGCGGTACGGCCCCTCGGGTTTGCCCCGAGGGGCCGTACCGCCGCGGCCTTGTTCGAGCCACGTGTACCAGGTCGGGCTGATGTTCGCGCGCTGCGCCACTTCCTCGCGACGCGGGCCGGGGGTACGGCGACGGTCCTTCTGATAGGTCCCGAGCAGGTTCTCGGTCGTGACGTGGTCGCCCATCCTGTTAACCATTATAATACGATAAAATCACTACTTTACCAGGATAGGCCGCGAGCGAACATTTGTCTCCAACGAAACCTGGAGACTTTGCTCATGCGTGTGTTCGTCACTGGTGCCACCGGCTGGGTCGGCTCGGCCGTCGTGCAGGAACTGATCGCCGCCGGCCATCAGGTGCTCGGTCTCACCCGCTCGGACAAGGGGGCGGAAGCCCTGGTTGCGGCGGGCGCCGAGATCCATCGCGGCTCGCTTGAAGACCTGGACAGTCTCCGGAGCGGTGCTGCTGAGGCGGATGGGGTGATCCATACCGCCTTCAACCACGACTTCTCGAAATTCGTGCAGAACTGCGAGGATGACAGGCGCGCCATCGAGGCGATCGGTGCCGTGCTCGAAGGCTCCGACCGCCCGCTGCTCGTCACGTCCGGCGTTGCCCTGCTGGCGCGGGGCCGCAACGCGACGGAGGCGGACATGCCGCCGTCCGACTCACCCGTTTATCCGCGCCGGTCCGAGGCGGCGGCCGTCGCTTTGGCGGCGCGCGGGGTGCGTGCGTCGGCGGTACGCCTTCCGCCGTCGGTGCATGGCCATGGCGATCATGGCTTCGTGCCGATCCTGATCGGCATCGCTCGACAGAAAGGCGTCTCCGTCTATGTGGGCGCAGGGCACAACCGCTGGCCTGCGGTGCATCGGCTCGACGCAGCCCGCGTCTACCGGCTCGCCCTCGAGCGCGGCGCCGAAGGGGGCCCCTTCCATGCGGTCGCCGAAGAGGGCGTGCCGTTCAAGGAGATCGCCGAGGTGATCGGCCGCCGCCTGAACCTTCCGGTCGTCTCGAAGTCGCCGGAAGACGCGGCGGAGCATTTCGGCTGGTTCGCGATGTTCGCGGGCATGGACGCCCCGGCCTCGAGCGAGCGGACCCGGTCCCTGCTCGGCTGGCAACCGAAACGGCCGGAGCTGATCGCCGACATCGATCACCCGGCCTATTTCGTCTAGGGCCGCCTCCTCAGCCGAGGCTCGGCAGGTTCAGCCCGTACTCCCTGGCGCAGGCGATCGCGATGTCGTAGCCGGCGTCGGCATGGCGCATGACGCCGGTCGCCGGGTCGTTCCACAGCACGCGGCCGATGCGCGCCGCTGCGGCTTCGGTGCCGTCGCACACAATGACCATGCCGGAATGCTGCGAGAAGCCCATGCCGACGCCGCCGCCGTGATGCAGCGAGACCCAGGTGGCGCCGGAGGCACAGTTGAGGAGCGCGTTCAGCAGCGGCCAGTCGGAGACCGCATCGGACCCGTCGCGCATCGCCTCGGTCTCGCGGTTGGGCGAGGCGACCGAGCCGGAATCGAGGTGGTCGCGGCCGATGACGATGGGCGCCTTG
>NZ_BMJQ01000028.1 GCF_014643535.1 Aliidongia dinghuensis
CCGCGCCCGCCGTGCCGCCGGCGGGCGCGCCGGCCGGCCCGGTCGCGAACCTGACGGCGGGCGGCGACGCCGGGAACGGCGGCATCCTGCGGCTCGCCTGGTCGCCGGTTGTCGGCGCCAACCGCTACCACGTGCAATATCGCATGCATGACAGCGACGAATCCTGGCACAGCGACCGCGATGCCTATGGCGCGGCCCAGGTCATCCGCGGCGTGGCGCCCAACACGCTCTACGACGTGCGGGTGGCGCCGGCGAACGGCCAGGGCGCCGGCGTCTGGTCGGCCTTCGTCAGCGCCACGACCGGCCCACGCACGCCGCTCTGGTCGGACCTGGTGGTGACGAGCGACAACGGCAACACGGTCGATACCGCCCGGGTGCAGATGCTGTTCTTCACCGTGATCGGCGCGTTGTTCGTGGCGCTCAAGGTCATCACGAACAACCAGATCCCGGAGATTCCCGCCGGCTTCCTCCTGCTGATGGGCATCAGCAACGGCGTCTATCTGGCGGCGAAGTTCGTGCCGGGATAAGTCTCAGGCGATCGAGATCCTGGGCGCAGGGCGCGGCGCCGTGCCGGAGAGCTTCTCCCAGACGCGGGCGGCGATCTGCATATAGGCCTGGGCAAGCGGCGAGGACGGGTCTTCGACCACGATCGGCGTGCCGGCGTCCGACGTCTCGCGGATGCGGATGTCGAGCGGGATCTCGCCCAGGAACTCGGCACCCAGCTTCTCCGCCTCCTGGCGCGCGCCGCCGTGGCTGAAGATGTCGGTGCGATGGCCACAGTTCGGGCAGCAGAAATAGCTCATGTTCTCGATGAAGCCGAGGACAGGCACCTCGACCTTGTGGAACATGTTCAAGCCCTTGCGCGCGTCAAGCAGGGCGATGTCCTGCGGCGTCGACACGATGATGGCGCCGGCGAGCGGCACCTGCTGCGCCATGGTCAGCTGCGCGTCACCGGTGCCGGGCGGCATGTCGACCAGCAGGATGTCGAGTTCGCCCCAGGCGACGTCGCGCAGCATCTGCTGGAGCGCGCCCATGACCATCGGCCCGCGCCAGATCGTCGCGGTGTCCTCGGGCACGAGGAAGCCGATCGACATGGTGACGATGCCGTGCTTCTGCATCGGCTCCAGGATCTTGCCGTCGGGCGAGCGCGGCCGGCCCGAGATGCCGAGCATGCGCGGCTGCGAGGGGCCATAGACGTCGGCATCGAGCAGCCCGACCTTGAGGCCCTGGGCTGCGAGTGCCACCGCGAGGTTGGTCGTGGTCGTCGACTTGCCGACACCGCCCTTGCCGGACGCGACCGCGACGATGGCGCGGGCACCCGGCACCAGCGCCGGGCGAGGCGCCGCATGGGCGGGGGCATGGTCGTGGCCGTGACCGGACGAGCGGATGACCGGCGGGCGCGTGCCGGTCAGCACTGCGCTCACCGACAGGACGCCCGGGATCGCCTCGACGGCGCGCTCGGCCGCCTTGCGCACGGCTTCGAATTGAGATGCACGCGCCGGCTCGATCTCGATCGAAAACACGACATTGCCATCGCGGATGGCGATGCCGGAGACCATGCCGAGGCTGACGAGATCGCGGCCGCGCGCCGGGTCCATCACCCCCTTGAGCGCCGTCAAAACCTGCTGTTCGCCGAAACTCGCCATCGAAACAACCTTTCCCATCGTCACTTACTGGACACGCCCGCGTCGTCACCCTGATATAAGGGCCGGATCGCCGACCGCACAATCGGGTGCTGTCTTCTTAAGTGCCCCTTGGGGCCGGGTTTATCGAGGTTCTTTCGGACATGCCGTGGAACGGGCAGGGGGGCGGCGGTGGCGGCCCCTGGGGCGGTAACGGGGGACCGGGTCCCTGGGGCAAGGCACCTTCGGGCGGCGGCAAGGGCAAAGGACCGCAGCCGCCCAATCTCGACGAGCTCTTGCGGCGCGGGCAGGATCGGCTGCGCGGCCTCGTGCCCGGTACCGACAACGGCGGCGGCCGGCTGGCGGCCATCGTGGCCGCGGTCCTGGTCGGCCTGTGGCTGATCACCGGCTTCTACCGCGTCAACCCGGACGAAGAGGGCGTCGTCCTTCGCTTCGGCGCCTATGCCGATACGACCGGTCCTGGCCTGCATTACCATCTGCCGGCGCCGATCGAATCGGTCGAGAAGCCGAAGGTGACGCGCGTCAACCGGACCGAGGTCGGCGTCTCGACCGAGCCGCTCGGCCGCGGCGTCGGCCGGCAGGCGCTGCCGGAAGAATCGCTGATGCTGACCGGCGACGAGAACATCGTCGACATCAATTTCTCGGTCTTCTGGGTCATCAAGGACGCGAAGGCGTACCTGTTCAACGTGCGCAACCCGGAGGCGACCGTGAAGTCGGCCGCAGAGGCCGCGATCCGCGAGGTCGTCGGCCATACGCCGATCGCGAGCGTGCTCGCCGAGGGCCGCCGCCAGGTCGAGACCGATACCGAGGCGCTGCTGCAGAACATCCTCGACGGCTACGCCGCCGGCCTGCAGGTGACGCAGGTGCAGCTGCAGAAGGTCGATCCGCCGCAGCCGGTCATCGAGGCTTACCGCGACGTGCAGAAGGCGCGCGCCGACCAGGAGCGGCTCAAGAACGAGGCCGAGGCCTATCAGAACAGCATCGTGCCGCTGGCGCGCGGCGATGCCGAGCAGAAGATCCAGAACGCCCAGGCCTATAAGCAGGAGGTCGTGGCGCGCGCCCAGGGCGATGCGCAGCGCTTCCTGTCGGTGCTGTCGGCCTACCAGGTGAGCAAGGAAGTGACCGCCGAACGGCTCTATCTCGAGACGATGGAAGACGTGCTGAAGAACGCGCACAAGGTGGTGATCGACCGGCAGGCCCAGGGCATCGTGCCCTATCTGCCGCTGCCGGGGCTCACCGACAAGCAGCCAACCCCGCTCCCTGCGCCCCCGGGCCAGCCGTCCGCTTCCCAATCCAAGGCAGGCAAGCCATGAACCGCGCCCTTTTCGTCGGCGGGATCGTCGCGGCCGCGGTCTTGCTTCTCCTCGCTTTCAATGCCCTCTTCATCGTCGACCAGACGTCGCAGGCGCTCGTCATCCAGTTCGGCCGGCCGGTGCGCGAGATCCGGCAGCCGGGCCTCTACGCCAAGGTGCCGCTGCTGCAGAACGTCGTGTTCTATGATCGACGGCTGCTGGACTATGAGCCGCCGGCCGAGGAGGTGATTGCGGCCGACCAGAAGCGGCTCGTGGTCGACAGCTACGCGCGCTACCGCATCATCAACCCGCTGCAGTTCTACCAGTCGGTCGGTAGCGAGTCGGTCATGCAATTGCGCCTGGGCGCCACCATCTCCGGCACGCTCCGCCGGGTGCTGGGCAACGTGCTGCTGAACGCGTTGCTCTCGCCGGAGCGGTCCCAGATCATGGCCAACATCCGTGACCAGGTCGCGGACCAGGCAAGGTCCTTCGGCATCGAGGTCGTCGACGTACGCATCCGCCGCGCTGACCTGCCGCAGGAAAACAGCCAGGCGATCTATGCCCGGATGCAGTCGGAGCGGCAGCGCGAGGCGAACGAATATCGCGCCCAGGGCGCCGAGCAGGCCCAGGGCATCCGCGCGCGCGCCGAGCGCGACCGGACCGTCATCCTGGCCGAGGCCGACAAGCAGTCGCAGATCCTGCGCGGCCAGGGCGATGCCGAGAGCATCAAGATCTATGCCGACGCGTTCGGCAAGGACCCGGAGTTCTTCACCTTCTACCGCAGCCTCGAGGCCTATCGCACCGCGATCGGCCCCGACACGACCATGGTGCTCTCGCCGACCAGCGAGTTCTTCCAGTATTTCGGTCAGCACAAGGCGGCAAAGCCTTGATGGGTGGGTTGGCCTAATGGGCGGGCTCGGCGGACTGAGCGAGGGGCTGCGCGATCTCTGGACCGCGCTCGCCCTGGTGCTGGTGATCGAGGGCGCGCTCTATGCCCTGTTCCCGCAGCCGATGAAGCGCGCGTTGCTCTCGGTCGTGAGCCAACCGGAAGGCCTGCTCCGGGTCGCGGGGCTGGTCGCGGCCTGCCTGGGCGTCGCCTGGGTCTGGTTCCTGCGGCATCATTGAACCCAGGCCCCTCGGGAACGAACTGGCTCCCGTCCGCTGTTGGCTCTAGAGTCGCAAGTATTATGTCTGTTGTGTTGGTGGTCGCAGGAGTGATCCGGTGAGTGGACTTTTCCCCCGTTCAGAGCGCGCCGCGGGTCGTCGGCGTGGCCGGACGGTCGCGCGGGTCGCGGTGCTTGGGTTGGTTTTGACGTTCGGTATGGTCGGGACCTTCGGTTTTGGGACGTTCGGGATGGCGAGCGCCAAGGCCGATGATCGATCGCCGACCTTGGCAGCGCCGCTCGTCATCCCGGGGCTCGGGCCGCTCGCCAACCGGCTGCTGCCGGCCGTGGTCAACGTGTCGACCAGCCAGACCATCAAGCCCGACGCCAAGCGGCGGCCGGACGATGACCAGCCGCAGGTGCCGCCGGGCTCGCCGTTCGAGGAATTCTTCAAGGACTTCATGGACCGCCAGGGCGGCGGTAGCGGCGATGGCGAGGCCAAGCCGCAGAAGGCGCAGTCGCTGGGCTCGGGCTTCGTGATCGATCCAGCGGGATATGTCGTGACCAACAACCACGTCATCGACGGGGCCGACGAGATCACGGTCATCCTGCAGGACAACACGAACCTCAAGGCCGAGCTGGTCGGCCGGGATGCGACGACCGACCTCGCGCTCCTCAGGGTCAAGCCCGATCATCCGCTGCCGGCCGTGCCCTGGGGCGATAGCGACACGGCCAAGGTCGGCGACTGGGTGATGGCGATCGGCAACCCGTTCGGGCTCGGCGGCACGGTCACCTCGGGCATCATCTCGGCCCGTGCCCGCGCGATCAACGACAACGGCCCGTACGACGAGTTCCTGCAGACCGATGCCTCGATCAACCGCGGCAATTCCGGCGGCCCGCTGTTCAACACCTCGGGCGAGGTCATCGGCATCAATTCGGCGATCTTCTCGCCGTCAGGCGGCTCGATCGGCATCGGCTTCGCCATCCCGTCCGATCTCGCCAAGAACGTGATCGCGCAGCTCAAGGCAACCGGCAAGGCGCGGCGCGGCTGGATCGGCGCGCGCATCCAGACGGTGAATGACGATGTCGCAACCGCCCTCGGCCTCGACTCGACCAAGGGTGCGCTCGTCGGCGGCTTCATCGACAAGAGTCCGGCCAAGGAGGCGGGTATCCAGCCGGGCGACGTGCTGCTGCAGTTCGATGGCCGCGACGTCACCAACTCGCGCCGGCTCTCGCGTCTCGTCGCCGACGCCCCGGTCGACAAGGCGGTGCCGGTGAAGCTGTGGCGCAAGGGCGAGATCAAGACCATCACGGTCAAGGTCGGGCAGGCCGAGGAGGCGGCCGAGCAGACCGCCTCGCTCGGCGAGGGCGGCAGCGGCATCAGCCCGTCGACGCCGCTCGTCAAGGCGCTGGGCCTGTCGATCACCGAGGCGACGCCGGACCTCAAGGACAAGTTCAAGCTCGACGATTCGGCCAATGTCGTGGTCGTCGACGTGGCGAAGGGCAGCCCGGCGGCCGACAAGGACCTGCACGCCGGCGACGTGATCCTCGAGGTTGCCCAGGAAGAGGTGAAGAGCGCGCAGGACGTCGTGCACAAGATCGACGAGGCGAAGAAAGCCGGCCGCAAGTCGATCCTGCTGCTGGTCGACCACGGCGGCGACCTGCGCTTCGTGGCGCTGCGCATCGATCAGGGCTGACCCGCGTCGGTTCGGCCCGAGGGCTCAACAGTCCTCAGTGGTCGTAGAGCACCCGGAGGACGATCGACCAGGGATAGCGCGGGTCGATGGCCGGGCCGCCGGGCGCTGCGAGCATTCCCGCCGCCGTGACGGGCACGTGGGTGAGCGCCACCTCGTCCGCGACATTGCCGCCCACGACCGAGAGCATGCCGGGTGCTGCGTCTACGACGATGGCGCAATGGCCGGCGAACGGCCCGTCCGGCAAGGTCTCGAGGCGGATGTCGCCGGCCATTGCGCTATTGTCGTGGCCGCGGCCGAAGCAGATGAGATCGCCCGGCTCAGGGGCGACGCGATCGGCCGCCTCCGCCCGGAGCGCCACGTCGGGGCGGCGTCCGAGCGACGCCGCGCGCGCCGCGTCGATATAGATCCAGTGGGACGCGGCATAGGGGAAGCGGGGCCCGGCACCCGCGATGCGCATGACATAGGAGATGAAGGCGGCGGACCAGGCGTATTCGCCGTCCTCGCTCGCCGGGAACACGCGGCCGGTACCGTCGTGCTTGCCGGTCCAGCGGCCGTCCGGGTCGTTCGCGTCGAGGCCCAGCCACCAATATTCGCCGACGCGCTGCCAGAGGCCGGGCAGGCGCTCGGGCTTCGCTTCGGGATCGACCGGCGGGCGTTCGTCCGGTGCGGCATCGACGACGGGGCTGCCGAACAGGCGCCATTCCCGGAGCGCGATTGCGACGGCGGCGGTCCGGTTGAACGGTTCATAAGGCCGGCGCGCGAAGTCCGGGACATGGGCATCGCGCGGCGGGGGTGCCACGCAGCCGGCGAGAAATGCCACCAGCGCCGGCAGAACGGTGAGGCGAAGCGGCCTTAAGCGGGGGCGGTCGAGGGGGCGCGGCATGGCGCCCCAACCCTAACCATATCGAAGCGTCTTAGCGCGATCTCAATGATGAACGTGCGGCGCTGCGCCGCCACGCGGCACGACGCGGACGCCGTTCTTGAGCTCGATCAGGGCGCGCTGCAGCAGCTTCATTTCAGCGCGGTCTTCACGATCGGTGATGTCCAGGTAGCTGAGCTTGTTCTCGACCAGATCGACCAGGGTCTCGATGGTGCGCGGGGAGAAGGACATGACGACCTCGCAACGGGATGGGGTTGGGCGAAGGCTCGTGAAACACTCGCGATTCAGTAGAGCAAGCGACATGCCATCGGTCCCGGCAGGCGGCCGATCCGCTGTAACCTATTGGATTCCCTGACTGGTAGTGCGGACGATCGAGTGCCTCGCCAAGGTTGCATCACCTGCGGCGATGACGAGGCTCGCCCGTGCTCGGCACGCCGCTTTGCATTTTGCCAGGCAAGTTGCCGAAGGCTGATACGCCCCGGAGGGCCTATTCCCACCAGCCGCGGCGCAGCCCTTCGATCCGGGCGCGTTCCGCCGCCCGTTTCGCCAGGCAGTTTTCGATCAGCTGGGCGGCCTCCGACGGGCGGAACGGCTTCGGCAAGCGGTGACCGTAGACCATGGGACCGGCCACGGCCTCGGCCTGCTGGAAGTAGCCGGAGGTCAGGATCAGGATGGTTTCCGGCCGGAAGCGATAGAGCCAGACGGCGAGATCGGTGCCGTCAGCGCCGCCCGGCATGCGCACGTCGGAAATGACGATGTCGATCCAGCCGCGGTCGCGCAGGACCTTCTGCGCCGTCTCGACACTATCGGCCTCGAGCACGGCATAGCCATGCTCGCCAAGACCCCTCGCCAACATGCTGCGCAGGTCTGGTTCATCGTCGACCACCAGGACGGTCGCCTGCCGTCCGCTTTCGTCCGCGGTTCTTCGCGTCGCCTCGCTCATATCCCTTGCCCCATGCGCCGCGTGTGCGGGCGCTTTCCCGCTTGTGTCGGCTTGGCCGCGCGGCTCCGTTTCGAAAACAAACGGCTGGGCCGCGATTTGGTTGCCAGACGCACAGCCCCCGCGAGTGGTGGGTTTGCGTGTTCGTGCCTTGGGCATTGCGGCACCGGGCGCCGTTATCGCTGCGCCCGTTTCGCCGGATTGCCGGACGCGCGGCGATCCGGCGTTTCGTGGCCGCCGGCCCCCGCCGGGCGCTCCATGCGCAGCCACTGGGCCACCTTGCCGAGGAAGGGCGTCATCTCGAACGGCTTCGAGACATAGTCGTCCATGCCGGCCGCCAGGCATTCCTCCTGGTCACCGCGCATGGCGTTCGCGGTCATGGCGATGATCGGGACATGGTCGAGGTCGCCCTCGGCGCGCCGGATCTCGCGCGTCGCCTGCAGCCCGTCGACCACGGGCATCTGGATGTCCATCAGCACGAGGTCGTAGCGGGCGCGGCGCCAGGCTTCGATCGCTTCCCCGCCATCCGACGCCAGGTCGACGGCGTGGCCGGCGCCGGTCAGGAGGCTGAGGGCGATCTGCTGGTTGATCGCATTGTCCTCGACCAGCAGGATCCGGCCGCCCGTCACCGGCCCGGCGGCCGCTTGATCCTCAGGCACCTCGCTCTCGATCGACGGCGCTCCCAGCAGTTGGGCCAGGCAGTCGATCAAGGCGGTGTGGCGAACCGGCTTGACGAGGCGGGCGTCGAACAGGCTCGCGTCGAATCCGTCGCCCGAGCGCAACGGCATCGGCGCGGACGAGGCAAGGACGAGCTTCGGCGGGGGCCGATCGTGGTCCAGGTGGGCGCGGATCTGCCGGGCGAGCTCATCGCCGTCGATCTCCGGCATCATCCAGTCGATCAGCACGATGTCGAACGGCGTGCCGGCCCGGCCCGCGGCGGCGAGCGCTGCGAGGGCGGCGTGAGCGTCGGGCGCCTCTTCGACCACCATGCCGAGCTCGCCGAGCTGGCGGCTGAAGATCATGCGGTTGATCGGCAGGTCGTCGACGATGAGGACCCGCTTTCCGGCGAGCTCCGCCGATGCCGCTTCGATCTTTGGGCGCCGGACGTCGTTCGCCAGCGGTAGCGGCAGCTCGAGCCAGAAGACGGTGCCGCCGCCGGCGCGGTCCCGGGCGCCGATCTGCCCGCCCATCATGTCGACCAATTGGCGGCAGATCGCGAGGCCGAGGCCGGTGCCGCCGAACCGGCGGGTGATCGAGCCGTCGGCCTGTTCGAATTTCCGGAACAGCTTCGCCTTCGCGGCATCGTCGATGCCGATGCCGGTGTCTTCGACCTCGATGCGCACGCGCATCGTCCCGGCCGCCGCGGACTCCGCCCGAACCTCGACCGCGACGAAGCCCTGCTGCGTGAACTTGATGGCGTTCGAGACCAGATTGAGCACGATCTGGCGTATGCGGGTCGGATCGCCCCGCACCGGCAGGCGCGCCGGCTCGCCGATCCAGACGGCAAGCTCCAGTCCCTTCTCCGCAGCCTTGGGCGCCATGAGCTCGAGCGCGTCGTCGACTACGGTCTCCAGGCTGAAATCGATCTCTTCGAGCTCGATCTTGCCGGCTTCGAGCTTCGAGATATCGAGAATGTCGTTGATGACCGCGAGCAGCGCCTCGGCGGATGTCGCGACCGCCTCGGCGAACTTGCGCTGCTCCGATGCCAGCGGCGTGCGCAGCAGCAAGCCGTTCATGCCGATGATCCCGTTCATCGGCGTCCGGATCTCGTGGCTCATGTTGGCGAGGAATTCTGTCTTCGCCCGGTTCGCCCGGACCGCCTCCTCCTTGGCGAGCGCCAGCGCGTCTTCCGCCTGCTTGCGGGCCGTGACGTCTCGGAGTGCGCCGATGATCTCCGTGGGCCTGCCGGTCTCCCCGTCGCGCACGAGCCGCAGCTCCGCCTCGACCCAGACCCAGCTCCCTTCCCGGTGCTGGATTCGGAAAGTGACGCTGCCGCGTTCGAGCCCCTCGATCATGCGCTGATGCAGTGCCGAGATTGCTCCCGCATCCTCGGGATGGACCCGCTCGAACGCTTGCTCGCCGACCAGCTCGTGCGGTTCGTAGCCCAGCACCTCGGTCGATGCCGGCGAGAGGTAGCGGCGCGTCAGGTCCATGCCGAGCCGGACGATGATGTCGGTCGAATGATCCGCGAGCAGCCGGTAGCCGGCGGCGGCCTCGGCCTGGGCATGCTCGGCGCGCCGCCGGCGCTCGTTCTGCCGCGCAAGCCAAAAGCCGAGCGCGCTGATGACGGCGGCCAGCCCGAGGGCCAACATCAGCTGGCTTTCGGCGCGGTCCCGCCAGAGCGCCAGGACTTCTTCCTTCGAGAGCGCGACGCCGACGACCAGCGGGTAGGTCGATGAGCGGGCGTAGTAGTTGAACCGGATGGCGCCATCGAGCGGCGACGTCAGTTCCACATAGCCGGTCGGGGCCACCGGCAGCAGGTCTCGGAAGATTACCGTCCCCAGCACGCTCTGGCCGACGTACTGCTCCAAAAACGGCCGTCGCACGAGCAGGGTGCCATCGGTGTTCGCGAGGAAGATCGCGCCGTTGTGGCCGATATCGAAGGTTTCGTAGAACTTCTGGAATGACGACTCGTCGACCGAGATGAGCACCACACCGGCGAAACTGCCGTCCGGATGGTTGTATCGGCGCGTCGCCGTGACGATCCATTCGCCGCCGGAGCGGCTCTTGACCGGGGCGCCGATGTGGAGCGCCAGGCTCGGGTTGTGCCGGTGGAACTGGAAATATTCCCGGTCCGAATTGTTGACCCCCGAGGGCGTCGCGGGCAGCGAGTTCGTGAGCCAGTTGCCGTGCTCGTCATAGACGAAGATGCCGCGGAACCGCGGCTGGACCGCGACATGGGCCATGAGGAAGCGATGCAGGCGTTCCATGGCCGCGGGTCCGGTGCCGTCGACTTCCAGCCGTTCCGCCACGTCTTCGAGCACGAGGTCCGCCGCGTCGAATGTTTCCTCGGCGTCGTGCATGATCGAGCGGGCAACGTTGGTCGTGTCCTTCTGGGCCTCGTCCAAGGCCTCGATCCGGCCTACATAGGTGCGCCAGGCGTCGACGCCGAGGAGCGACAGGCAGACGAGAAGGACGAAGCCAATCGAGGCCGTCTGCAAGGACAGCCGGTGTTGCGCGAGGCGCGCCCGCAGGCGCGAAAGTCCGGCGCCGAACTTCACGAGAGGTGCTTCTCCCTGTTCCTTCGCCACGGAGGCCCCTTGCAACGGGCCGTAGGTCGTGTCTGCAACCCTGCCTAGATTTAACCCCGCGCGGAGAAAATACGCCAGCGGTCGGGCAGGCAGGACCCGGTATTATCGTGGCGGCGCGGTCGAGGCGCGGACGATGAGATCCGGCCGCAGCACCAGGTCGAATCCCTCCGCGGCACCGGCGATCTGCCGGAGCAGCAGGCGTGCCGCCTCCGTGCCCATCTCATGGTGGCGGATGCGGACGGTGGTGAGCGGCGGGTCGACCATGTCGACGAGCGGCATGTCGTTGTGCCCGACGACCGACATGTCCCCGGGACAATCGAGGCCGGCGGCGGCGAGCGCGTCATAGCAGCCGAGCGCCAGCAGGTCGTTTGCTGCGACGATCGCAGTCAGGCCGGGGGCTTGGGTCAGCAGGCGGTTCGTTGCTTCACGGCCGGCGTCCCGGCTATAGGCCGCGGCCGTCGTCACCGCGTCCGCCGGCACGGCCAGCCCCTGCTGTGCCATCGCCTGCCGGAAACCTTGCAGGCGGCCATGGCCGGTCGAGAGTTCTAGCGGCCCGCTGATATGGCCGATCGACCGGTGGCCGAGGGCCGCCAGATGGTCGACCGCGAGCTTCATGCCGCGCTGATCGTCGCTGACCACGCCGGAAAAGCCGGAATCCTCGGTCACGCGATTGACCAGCACGACCGGGATCTGCCGGGCGCGGCACAGCGTCAGCACCGGGTCGTGCCGGAGCGAGGTCGCGAGGATGAGCCCGTCGACCTGCCGGGCGATCAGTCGTTCCACGACCGTCTCGCGCCGTCCTGCTTCGGGCCGTCCTGCCTCGGGCCGTCCCGCCTCAGGTCCGGCATCGGCCACGATCGGCACGTAGCCTTCGGCCTCCAGCACCTCCTGGATGCCGCGCAGGATCGGCGGAAAGACCGGGTTGGTGATGTCCGGCAGCACGACGCCGATCGTGAACGACCGGCGAGTACGGAGCCCGGCTGCGAGCGAGTTCGGCGCGTAGCCGAGGGACGCCGCGGCGGCGAGCACGCGCTGGGCGACGTCGCCGGCGACGAGGCCGCGGGTCTGCGGGTTCATCGCGCGGGATACGGTCGAGACATGCACGCCCACCAGCTTCGCGACGTCGCTCGCCGTCACCCGGGACCGCTCCGAAGCCATAGGTTTTACAATCCTTTGCAAAGTTCATGGGACGACAGCGCACCTTCTCCGGCGGGTACCCCGGAAAATTACCGGTTGACTTGGCGGCAAACAAGCCTAAGTCTTTTGCAAACGATTGCAGAGGATGGCATGATCATCGAAGGAGAGGAGATGGTGACGGCGGCCGTGCTTGCCGCCATGGACTCGACGCCCGATCCGCGCCTCCGCGACGTCATGGCCTCGCTCGTCCGGCACCTGCACGCCTTCGTGCGCGACATCCGGCCGAGCGAGGCCGAGTTCGAGCGGGCGATCGAGTTCCTGAACCGGATCGGCCGGGCGACCCATGACCTGCATAACGAAGGCATTCTGATCGCGGATGTGCTGGGTGTTTCGACGCTGGTCGGGCTCTTGAACAACCCGACCTGGGGCGGCGAGACGGAAGCAGCACTGCTTGGGCCGTTCTGGCGCGCGGCGGCCCCGGATTGCGCGCTCGGCGACGATATCGCACGCTCGGCGACGCCGGGGCCGGCGCTGTTCGCCCGCGGCCGCGTGCTGGACGGGACCGGACGGCCGATCGCCGGCGCGCTCGTCGACGTGTGGCAGGCCTCGCCGGTCGGGCTCTACGAGAACCAGGATCCGGACCAGGCCGACATGAACCTGCGCGGCCGATTCCTGACCGACGCGGAAGGCCGCTGGCATTTCCGCTCGGTCAAGCCGGCGGGATATCCGGTGCCGGTCAACGGGCCGGTCGGCGACCTGCTGCGCGCCCAGCACCGGCCGCATTATCGCCCGGCCCATGTGCATTTCATGGTCTCGGCCGAGGGCTATGAGACGCTGGTGACGCAAGTCTTCCTGGCCGATTGCGAGCATCTCCGCCGCGACGTGACGTTCAGCGTCATCCCGTCGCTGATCGGCGACTTCGTGCGCCACGAGGATCCGGCCGAGGCGCCGGGGCCGGTTGACGGTCCCTGGTACTCGCTCGACTACGACTTCACGCTCAGGCCGGGCGAGCGGCGCTTCCCGACGCCGCCGATCCGCTGATCTGCCTTCCGGGAAGAGACTGATGAACCCTTCTTCATACCCGCTCTTGGGCCGCGTCGCCGTCATCCTGGGCGGCACCGGCGGCATCGGTGCCGCCACCGCCCGGCTCTATGCCGCAGCCGGCGCGCGCGTCGCCGTAGTCGCGAGCCGTGATGCCGCCAGGGCGCAGGATCTTGCCGCAGCCCTGCCTGCGGTCGACGGCGGCCATGCCGGCTTCGCTGCGGCGATCGACCAGACCCAGGAACTCGTGGCGCTCGCCGCCGCCGTGCGCGGGAGCCTGGGTCCCGCGTCGATCCTGGTGAATTCGGCCGGCACGACCCGGGCGATCCCCCATGGCGACCTGGACGCGCTCGACGACGCGACGTTCGACCGCATCCTGACCGTGAACACGCGCGGCGCCTTCGCCGCGATCCGCAGCTTCGCGCCGGATCTGCGGGCGCGCGGCGACGGGCTCGTCGTCAATGTCTCGTCGATCGCGGCGACGACCGCCGTCGGCTCCTCCATCGCCTACTGCGCCTCCAAGGCCGGCCTCGACGTTCTGGGCGCCTGCCTCGCCCGTGCGCTGGCGCCGGCGATCCGGGTCATGACCGTCTCGCCCGGCGTGGTCGACACGGATTTCGTGCCGGGTCGCGACAAGGCGGCGAGCGACAAGCTCGCGGCCACGACACCGCTGAAGCGCATCGCCACGCCCGACGACGTGGCGCAAGCAATCCTCGCCTGCGCTACCAGCCTGCCCTTCTCGACCGGCAGCATCATCCAGGTCGATGGCGGGCGGCACCTCTGAGGGTTGGACGCGATGAAGAGCAAGGCCGTCATCATCCTGTCGCCCTCCCTGTCCCTGTCCAAAAGAGCGTTTCATGCAGCAGCTGCGCATCCATCAGAAGGCGGCGGACGTCGACCGCCTGGAGCTCGACCTGGCGGAGGTCGTGCTCGAGCCCGGGCCGGGCGAGGTCCTGGTCGAAGTCCGCTACGCCGGCGTCAATCCGAGTGATGTCAAGGCGGCACTGGGCTTGATGCCGCATGCGGTCTGGCCGCGCACGCCCGGCCGCGACTGGGCGGGCGTCGTGGTCGAAGGCCCGTCCGATCTCCTGGGCCGCGAGGTCTGGGGCTCGGGCGGCGAGCTCGGCATCCGGCGCGACGGCAGCCACGCGAACCATCTGGTGCTGCCACGCGCCGCCGTCCGGGTGAAACCCTCGACGATGAGCCTGGCCGAGGCCGGTGCGGTCGGTGTGCCTTTCGTGACCGCCTGGGCCGGGCTCTGCCGTGCCGGCCTGCCCAAGGCCGGCGACAATGTCCTCGTCATGGGTGGCAACGGCAAGGTCGGCCAGGCGGTGTCGCAGATCGCGACCATGCTGGGTGCCAACGTGTTCGGCGTCGACCGCGCCGCCCGACCTTATCGCGGCCATGCCTCGGCGCCGGTCCGCATGATCGACGCCTCGGCCGGCGACATCGCGGAGGTCGTGCGTGCGGAGACCGGCGGTCACGGCGCCGACATCGTCTACAACACGGTCGGCAGCCCCTATTTCGAGGATGCGAACCAGGCGCTCGCCATCCGCGGCCGGCAGATCTTTATCTCGACGATCGAACGCAGCGTGCCGTTCGACATCTTCGCCTTCTACCGCGGCCAGCACGCGTTCTTCGGCATCGACAGCCTCGATCTCGACAGCGTGGCCTGTGCGGAGATCCTGGAACGACTCACGCCCGATTTCGAGCGCGGCGCCTTGAAGCCCTTCCCGATCGAGAATGCCAACACCTATCCGCTCGGCGATGCAAAGCGCGCCTACAAGGCGGTGCTGAGCGGGGCGCGCGAGCGCGTGGTGCTGGCACCATGAACGTCACGCGCTTCAAGGCGGCGCCCGACTGGGACACCGAGAGCCTCTGAGCCCTTCAGGAGGGGCTGGCGCCAACGACGAGGATGCGGAACGTGCCGGGCTTTTGCACGAAGCCGGTCGGACCGACGTCGTAATCCGCGGCCGGCAAATAGATCGCGCCCGTCCGCGGATCGACGGCACCGGTACGGGCCCCGATCGCCGTCGGAATCTTGCGAACGACCGACGGCTTCCCGCCGTTCGTCGCGATGGCGATCATTGTGGCGTCCAGGGCGCAGGGCACGAAGAACAGCTTGCGAGCCGCGTCGAAAATGACGGCGTCCGGTATTCGATCGATCGGGAGCACGGCGGCGACGCGGCCGTCTTGGGCATGGAGCGCAATCGCCTTCTGGTTCTTGCACACGGCGAGGAGGACGCGGCTTTCGGGGTCGAAGCCGAGCCCCGACGGCTTGCTGCAGCCGGGCAGCGAATAATGCGCGACGATCCTCCGCTTGATCGTATCGAGCACGGCGACTTTCGCACTGTCTGTGAGGTTGATGTAAAGGCGGCCGTTGCCGTCCGCGACCGCGGCCTCCAGCTTCCCGCCGATCGGAATGCGGCCCCCGACCGTGCCGGTTTTCGGATCGATCACGGTGACGTCGCCTTCCGCCGCATCCATCACGAAGACGAGGCCGGTCTTGCGATCATAGGCAGCCATGTCCGGCTCCCTCCCGGTCGGGATTTCGGCGATGCGCATGCCGGTCCTGCCGTCGGACAAGGTGGCGGTATTGCTGGCCTCGTTCGTGCTCAGCAGGCGGCCGTCCGGCAGCGGCAGGACGGTGGCGACCTTGCTGCCGGGCACGCGGATGGGCGTCACCTTCATGTTGATCAGGTCGACGGTCATCACGCCGTCGCCGCGGGCGACATAGAGGAGCCGGGCCACCGGGTCGATCGCGGCATAGTCGAAGCTCGCGTCACTGCCGGGGATTTCGGCCACGACCTGGAGATCGTCGGCCGGCGTTGCCGCATGGGCCACCGTCTCCGGTGGAAGAAAGAGGGAAAACGTGATCGAAACGGCGAGTATGCGCGGGCGAAGGGGCATTGTCGGTTCCTGCGGTGTCGGTACGAAAGATCGGGGTGCCGCCGGGATGGCTCAGACGGGGTGGCTCAGAATTTGTAGAGGACGCCGAGGCCGACCTCGGGCTGCAGGCGATGCTGGGTCAACGGACTCTGAGCGTCCTTGCCGAGCAGCTCCTTGAGGCTCGCCACGCCGGCCAGGCTCCAATGATCGCTGAGCTCGTAGAAGGCGGTCATGGACAGGCCGGCATCCTTGGCGCCGGCATTCGCCTTATAAGCGCGGAGCGGATTGCCCAGCGCCGTTGCCCGCGTGGCTTCGGCTTCGGTGACGCCGAAGAAGGTCTGATTGTACTGCCGATCGGCGAAGGTGACCGACGGCCCGACCGAAAGGCGCAGCTTGGGGATCGGATTGAAGGTATAGCGCGCACCCAGCGTCGCCTCCGCACCTTTGTCGTTGCCGAGACGGTCCTTGACGTCAAGGTCGAAGCTGAAGGAATGGAACCGGTAGCCGATGAAGGCGCCGGGCGCTATGGCCGTGCTGATGTCGGACAGGCCGCGCAGCCGCGGATCATCGCTTGCGGCCCGCGCGCCATCATAACCGAGCGAAATGCCCGCCTCGAGCGGGCCGCGCGGCAGCAGGTTCACCGCGATGCCGCGGGTGGTCGTGATCGAGACGTGGTCATAGAGCAGGCCTTCGACCTTGATGAAGGGATACGGCGTAACCTTGTCCTTCTTGGCGCCGTCATAGGCCGGGCCGACGAGGGCCCCGGCGCCGAGTTCGATCGACGTGCCGCGGCCGAGAAACGTCGAGCCGGTCGGGGCCTCGGCATCGTCGTCATCCGTCTCGGCCCGAACGTCGCTCGCCGTCGCGATGCCGACCAGGCCGATCGCGGTCAGCACGGCAAGATCGATCAGAATCCGTCGGTATCGATGTTTTCTCTGGGCATGGCTCTTCATTCGAAACTCTCGCTGGACAGGGGAGATAAGGGAGGGGGTGGTTACGGGCGGCTACGGCTGCTGCTCGGGCAGCGCGGGTGGTTCGGTCGCAGGCGTCGCCGGATGATCGGCGACCTTGCCCTCGCGGCCCTCTTCGACGAATGCCGCCCGGTGCTGGGCCATCAGGCTGCGGAGGGTTGCGTAATAGTCGAGGGAACTGCGCTCAAGGGAATCGGTCTCCGGCAGCAGCTCGGCCCTGCCGTCGACGACGCCGAGCGCACCGCCCGCGAGGTTGATGTCGGACACGGTGCTGCTCGAAATCTGGCTGAGCGGGCTCGCGACGATGCTGGCGACCTGGCCGACCGTGTCACGCACGTTCGACGGGCCGAGCAGCGGCAATTGCACGGCGGGGCCCGGCCCGATGCCCCAGACGCCGAAGGTCTGGCCGAAATCCGCTGCGTGGCCGGGCAGGCCCCAGTCGGTCGCGACGTCGAACAGGCCGGCGCCGCCGAGCGTCGTGTCGAGGACGAAGCGTTGGCCCGTGACCGAGGCGCGGCTGAGATTGCCCTGGAGCAGGTCATTCACCAGCACTTCCGGCTCATGCAGGTTGGCGACGAAATTGTGCAGGCCGCGGCGGGCGCGCTCGGGCACGTCGTCGAGGTAAGCCTGGGCCGTCGGCTTCAGCACGTGACGGTCGAGGAACTGGTTGCCGGCGAAGATCGCGCGGTTGACGGATTCGGCCGGATCGTTCGGTTCGTCCGCCAAAGCAGTGTCGCTTGGCGACGGCCTATCGGCGCAAGCGGCGAGAGTGAGCAAGCCGGCAACGCTCCAGGCGCGGAGAACACCGAGCCTGATGCTGCGCCGTTGCTGCCATTGCGGCGGGTATTGGCTGACAGATAAGGCAATCAATTTCATGGCGGTTGCCCATTCCGGTCTCGGGAATTGGCAACTTAGGTCGCGATTCTATCGAGCAGATGTCCGATTCTATTCAGCGCCGACCACATGTGTCAGCCTCGACACAAGACAACGAAATTCAGACATCAAAGTCGCCGAGGTGGTGCGGTATGCTCTGATCATGACCTCAAGCACGCGACTTCTCATCGTCGACGACGATCCGGACATCCTGTCTTTGTTGACGAAATTCTTCCGCAAACATTCGTTTCTCGTCACGGTCGCCGCCAGTGGCGTGGAAATGACCGCGGCGCTCGAACGGAACACGTTCGATCTGGTGATCCTCGATCTCATGCTGCCGGGCGAAGATGGGCTCACCCTGTGCCGGCGGCTGCAGCAGAGCCACCGCGTGCCGGTCATCATGCTGACGGCGATGAGCGAGCTTACCGACCGTATCGTCGGGCTCGAAGTCGGTGCCGATGATTATGTGGCGAAGCCGTTCGACGCCCGCGAGCTGCTGGCTCGCGTCAAGGCGGTCCTGCGACGAGCCGCAGCACCGGTGCCCCCGGCGGAGAGCATGGCGACCCGCCCGGTGTGGCGCTTCGCCGGCTGGCGACTGGATCTGGCGCGCCGCGAGCTTCGCTCGGAGCAAAACGACATTCTCATTCCGCTGACCAGCGGAGAGTTCGAGCTGCTGCTGGCGTTCGTCGAGCATGCCCAGCGCGTGCTGACGCGCGATCAATTGCTGGATCTCGCGCATGGTTCGTCCCACGAAGCCTATGATCGCAGCATCGACCTGCAGGTGAGCCGCCTTCGCCGCAAACTTGAATCGGATGCCCGCAGTCCCTCGCTCATTCGGACGGTCCGCAACGGCGGCTACATGTTCACGCCGGAGGTCGAACGGGGATGACGTTGCCGTTCGGCATCCGCGACACGCTCGCGCGGCGGCTCTCTCTCACCATCATGCTGGCCGTCGCAGGCACGCTGGCGCTCAACCTGCTGCTGAACCTGCTGCTCGGCAACCTTGGCCGGCCGCCGCTCGACCGGAGCGGCCTGCTCGAACAGGCCGCCAGCATCTTTCGGATGATCCAGGCAGCACCGGTATCGCTCCGGCCGGCGCTCACCACGGCCGCGGCGACATCGGCGTACCAGGTCGACTGGTACGAAAGCGCGTCGCCGGTATCGGCGATGCTGCGCACTGGAGCGAGCGCGCCTGAATCCGAGTGGGCGGAGGTAGCAGCCAACCTGATCGGCGTCCCCGATCGTCGGATCGTGATCTTCAGGGCCGACGATCCGGAAGCCGTCACGCCTGGCTTGCACTACGGCCGGGCCAGCGATCCGGGTGCCTATTTCCTGGGGATCGTGCTCGACGACCAGAGTTCGCTCGTCTTCACCGCCCTGCACAGGAGTTGGGGCATGAGGCGAAAGGACCGGATCATCATCATTTGCGCCATCCTGGCGGCGTCGACGATCGCCGTCTCGGCGATCGTTGGGCGACAGCTCGCTGCGCCGATGAAGCGCTTCGCCGCTGCGGCGCGGCGCTTCGGCACGGATCCCAAGGCGCCGCCACTCGCCGAGGCGGGGCCGGCCGAGTTTCGCACGGCGATTGGCGCGTTCAACGCCATGCAGGCCCAGATCGCGCGCTTCGTCAGCGACCGGACGGAGATGCTGGCGGCGATTTCCCATGATCTGCGTACGCCGCTGACCCGGATGCGGTTGCGCGGGGAATTCATCGAAGACGAGGAGCAGCAGCGGCGTCTGTTCCAGGACGTCGACGAAATGCAGACCATGATCGACGAAGTGCTGGCGTTCTTCAGGGACAATGCATCCGAGGAGCGGTCGACGAATTTCGATCTGGCCGAGCTGCTACGGACCATCATCGACGACTTCGCCGATCAGGGGCTGGAGGTTCCTTATGACGGACCGGGCCATGTCGTCTATTTCGGCCGGCCTTTCGCGTTGAAACGCGCCTTTACGAACCTGATCGACAATGCGGTGCGCTACGCAACCGCCCCGTCGGTCGAACTTCACCAGGCCGCCCAATCCCTCGTCGTCAGCGTGATCGACCAAGGGTGCGGCATTCCGCCGGATCAGCTGACCAAGGTCTTCGCCCCCTTCTATCGCCTGGAGCCCTCCCGCAACCGCTCGACCGGCGGCTACGGCCTGGGGTTGAGCGCGGCGCGTACGATCATCCGCGGCCATGGCGGCGATCTTGAGCTGCGCAACCGAGCAACCGGCGGGTTGGCTGCGATCTCGACCCTGCCGCAGCATGCCGCCTAGCGACCTTTTGCCGCCACCCCGCGCACGGGAGCCATGCACGGACCACTTGAACGGAACGTGCGGGGCAGGGGTTCGCCTCGGGTATCGTCGTGCAGCCTTCGTTTCGGCGGGCGGTTCTGGCCGCCCGGACGGACATCCTTGTGGCGACTTCGGATGGCGACTTCGGATGGCGACTTCGGATGGCGACTTCGGACCGGGCATCGATGAGGGAACAGAGGCCGATGGACGATTTTCACAAGCACACCGCCTTCAGCAAGGTGCCGGAGGTGACGCTCGCCTTCTGGATCATCAAGATCGCGGCGACGACGCTCGGCGAGACCGGCGGCGACACCGTCACCATGACGCTCGACTGGGGCTATCTCGTCGGCACGCTGCTGTTCCTGGCCCTGCTGGTGGCTCTCGTCGCAGCCCAGATCCTGGCTACGCGTTTCCAGCCGTTCCTCTATTGGGCGACCATCGTCGCGTCCACGACGTTCGGCACCACGATGGCCGATTTCGCCGATCGCTCGCTCGGCATCGGCTATACCGGCGGCTCGTCGTTGCTGCTCGTCTCCCTGCTCATCGTGCTCGGGCTCTGGTACCGCGCGGAGGGCACGATCTCCGTAAACACGGTATCGACGCCCCGGGTCGAGGCCTTCTACTGGGCCGCCATCACCTTCTCGCAGACGCTCGGCACCGCGCTTGGCGACTGGGCGGCCGACACGGACAAGCTGGGCTATGGCGGCGGCGCGCTGGCGTTTTCCGGCGCAATCGCGGTCATCGCGGCGCTCTATTACTGGACGCAGGTCTCGCGCGTGCTGCTGTTCTGGGCCGCCTTCATCCTGACGCGGCCGCTCGGCGCCACGGTCGGCGACCTGCTCGACAAGCCGGTGAGCGACGGCGGCATGGCGCTCAGCCGGCCGCTCGCCTCGGCCGTGATCGCGGCCTTCATCCTGCTCTGCCTCATGGTGCTGCCGCAGCGCGCCGGCCAGCATCCCGGCCGCCCGGTCTCGACGTTCGGCGACTGAGCCGGACGGGCGGCCGACGCTTCGGCCTCGACGAAGCGCATCCTGGACGAAAGCCAATTTTTGTACCTTGACTTCTGGTTGAGTTGAGGAAGAGCTTTCGTGGCGTCAACCAGAGAGGGCGTGCCGCCCCTCTGGGACACTTCGGTTGAAACTCATCAACACGAGGGACGCCATCATGCGTGGATGCTTAGTGCGAATTGGCACCGCGATAGGAGCCTTTGTCCTGATTATCCTATCGATGCCGGCAGCAGCGCAGACCAACGTCACGACGCTGACACTCAGTGACCTGAAAAGCCTGTTCGTGACCCAGAAGCAGTATTTCGTGCTCGACGACGAGCAGTCCGCTACGTCGCCTTCGTACAATCACCTGCACATCACGCAACTTGATACCACGACCGGCGCCTTTGAGGGCGCGATCTACGTGCCGCTCGTGCCGACCTATGACGTGCCGAACACAGTGGTGCCGGTGACCGGCAAGATCACGCTGACCCAGGAGGGGCTCAGCAACGTCTCGCCGTTCGGCTATTACTACACGATCAGCTTCTCGTGGCAGTATTCGCCGAACGCATGCGAGCTTCAGACCGCTAACTATTCCGGCGCCATCATGTTCCTGGGCTATGACGGCAGCGGGAAGATGCGCGGGACGATCGGCGGCATGGTCAGCAACAACTATGGCGCCTGTACCCTTGGCAGCTGGACCCTGGGGCCGGTGCCGTTCTCGGGCCAGTTGACGAAATAGCGGAAGCGCCTTCCGGCGACGCGCGGTCTCGCCGACAAGGGCGCTGTCTCGGACAGCGCCGCCCAGCGCGCCCATCCCGCCGGCCAAAATCGTTTCGGGCGGTGCTATGATACCAAAAATGCCACAGCTGCGACGCGGCATGAAATTGCAGGCTGCGCCGTTAACATCTTGAAACGGGCGGGCGTTCTGCAACGGCCCGGGCACAGGTAAGGATCTCGTCTTATGTCGCGCTTCTATGGTCGAGCCGCTCTTTCCGTGGCAATGACGATCGTCTTCTTGTTCGGTGCGTCCGCAACCGCGCGGGCCGATCACGGTGATCATGATGACTGGGATCATGACGGCCGGCACGAGCACCATGACCACGGCGAACACCGTGGCTGGTACAAGCACCACGATCACGACGGGCCGGACGTCTATTACGCCCCGCCGCCGGTCTACGTGGCGCCCGCACCGCCGCCGCCCGTCGTCGTTGCACCGGCGCCGGTCTATGTCCCGCCGTCGGTCAATATCGTCGTCCCGCTGCACATTCACTAATCGGTCAGCCCGCTGATGCGGGTGGGCCACCGACAAGCTGTGCGCGCATCAGGTCCGGTTAGACCGCGGCGCGATAAATCAGCGGCTTTGAAGGGTGCTGCCATGTCCAGAATGTCCCGGTATGTGGTAATCGGCGTTCTGACCGCGGTCGCGGCGGCCGCCTCGACCCATCGCCCCAACATCCTCTTCGGAACGGCGCCTGCCTTTGCGCATGGTGGTGGCGGCGACGGTGGTGGCGGAGGGGGCGGAGGCGGAGGTGGTGGCGCCGGCGGCGGTGGAAATGGCGGCGGTGGAAACGGTGGCGACCACGGTGGCGGTGATGGCCATGGTGGCGGCGACGGACATGGTGGTGGCGAGGGGCATGGTGGCGAGGGCCGTGGCGGCGGGATTGGCATAGACGCCGACGGGGGCCATGGTCGCGGCATCGGCGAAGCCGATCATGCCGATGGGCATGGTCTCGGCGGCCACGGTCCCAATGGCCATGGTTTAGGCGCGACCGCCTCGTCGCTCGGTGCGCTCAATGCGGCTCATGCCTCGCATACGGCGATGGCGCACGCGGCACCAGGGTCCGAGGTCGGCAAGATCGCGGCCTACGCGAACGCCATCAATGCCGTCAACACAGCGAGAACGGTGGCCGAGCGTGATCAGGCGATCACGAATGCGGCGGCGGCATTGGCAGCGGCTTCGAACAAGGGCATCTCGACCACGACCGTGAACGCGGTCAACGATCGGCTCGGCATCAGTGTTGCCCCCGCGGCGGCAATCGCTATCGCCGGCCAGGCATCGGCGATACAGACAGGACGATGAGCGTGGGCAGGCCAGTCCGGCGGCTGTCTTCCGATGGCTGTCTTCGGTCGCCGGATTCGAGCCGGGACTGCGGGGCATGATCAAGGGCGCGCTCGTGTTGCCGCTCGCGCTCGCCTTCCTGAACGGATGCTCCAGCCTTCCGGACTGGATCGCCCCGGCCTCGACCCAGGCCCCGGCGGCGAGCAAGTCAGCGGCACCACCGCGTCAGGTCGCGAGCGTCGCGAACAGCGTCGACAATCCGACTCAGAACCAGTTGATGAGCCTGCCGAAACGCCAGCAAGCGGCGATCCTGGCGGAGGCGGTCGGGCATGGCTGCCAGGGCGTCTCGCCCTACTTCATGGGCATCGGGGATGACGGCAGCGCCATCTGGAGCATTCGCTGCGCGCGCGGCCATGCCTGGGCCGTCTCGATCAGCCCTGGTCCTGCGGGCGACACCACGGTGAAGCGCTGCACGAGCTTTGCGGCCGAGACGCATCTTTCCTGCTTCAGCAAGTTCTAGCCTGCCATGAAGCGCCGCGGCCGCATCAGCCGCGGGGCGGCGCCTCGCCGCGGGCTTGCAGCCCGTCGACGAACACGTCGACCATGCGCAGCACGCCCGATTGCCAGCCGGGCCGGTCGTGCATGTAGCAGATGCCGACGAATGTCCGGAGCAGGTCCTCGGGGCTGATGTCGGCCCGGATCTCGCCGGCGGCGATCGCCCGGTCCAACAGCATGCCGACGGCCTTGGTCAGACGGTCGAAGGAATAGGCGGTAAGTTCCGAGGGCTTGTGCGCAGCCAGCGCTAATGCCGCGGACATGCCCTTCTTCGTGGCGATGAACTCGACGTTCGATCTCAGCCAGCGGCGCAGGGCGTCCGTCGGCCCGGCTTCCGCTTTCAGTTGCTCGGCGAGCTCGGCCAGATGGTCGACCTCGCGCCGGTAGACGGCTTCAAAGAGCGCCTCGCGGGTCGGGAAATGCCGGTAGAGCGTACCGATGCCGACGCCGGCGTGACGGGCGACGGCCTCGAGGCTCGCTTCCGGGCCGCCGGTGCTGAAGACGGCCTTCGCGGCTTCCAGCACGCGTTCGCGATTACGCACGGCATCGGCCCGCGGTTTCCGGGCGCTTTCTGCGGATGGGGTGCCCATGGGCGCTCTTCGGTCGTCCTGCCTCTTGAAAAACGGAGGGATCCTCCGTATAAATAATGCGATGGCGCACCCCGCGCCAGTGCCGGTCCACCCGGACGGTACCGTCGCGTTCAGCGCCCGACTTTCGACCTTTCATCGCCGCGGCCTCGGCCGCAAGGGCTTAGCATCCGTCGTGCCCGACGGTCGCGAGCCGTTTTGACCATAGCACTGATCGGAGCATCCGATGACACTCCCCATCAGTCTCACCATCAATGGGGTGAGGCGGACCATCGCGCTCGACGACCCGCGCGTGACGCTGCTCGATCTCCTGCGCGAGCGCCTCGACTTGACCGGCACCAAGAAGGGCTGCGACCGCGGCCAATGCGGCGCCTGCACGGTGCTGGTCGACGGCCGGCGGATCAATTCCTGCCTGGCGCTGGCGGTGAGCCACGATGGTGCCGACATTCTCACGATCGAAGGCCTCGCCCGGGGCGACGAGCTTCATCCGGTGCAGGCGGCCTTCATTGCCCATGACGGCTTCCAATGCGGCTTCTGTACGCCCGGGCAGATCATGAGCGCGGTCGGCCTGATCCGCGAAGGACAAGCCGGTGCCGACCCCGAGCGCGTGCGCGAAGGCATGAGCGGCAATCTCTGTCGCTGCGGCGCCTATGCCGGCATCACCGAAGCCGTGCTGGAGGCTGAGGAGCAGTTGACGCTAGCCGAACGGAGGGCCGCGGAATGAACCGCTTCGACTATGTGAGGCCCGCGACGGTCGCCGAAGCGGTCGTGGCGGCTGCCGAGCCGGGTGCGGCCTATCTCGCAGCCGGCACCAATCTCCTCGACCTGATGAAGGGCGGGATCAGCCGGCCGGGCCGCCTCGTCGACATCACGCGTCTGCCGGGCCTCAACCAGGTCGAGCGCTTGCCCGACGGGGCCTTGCGCATCGGCGCCCTCGTGCGCAATGCCGATCTCGCCCACGACCCGGACTTCGCGCGCGCCTATCCGGCCGTTGCGGAGGCGCTGCTGGCCGGCGCCTCGGCGCAGCTCCGGAACGCCGCCACGGTCGGCGGAAATCTGCTGCAGCGGACGCGCTGTGCCTATTTCTACGATCCCGCCAGCGCCTGCAACAAGCGGCAGCCGGGCAGCGGCTGCGACGCGCGGGACGGCGAAAACCGGCTGAGTGCCGTGCTCGGCTGGAGCGACGCCTGCATCGCGACCCACCCGTCCGATTTCTGCGTGCCGCTGGTCGCACTCGACGCCACCGTGGAAATCGAGGGCCGTGCGGGCCGCCGCGAGATCGCACTCGACGCGCTTCACCGCCTGCCCGGTGATGCGCCGGAGCGGGACAATGTGCTCGAGCCGGGCGATCTCATCACCGCCGTCCGCTTGCCGGCCGCGGCGGCCGCCTTCGCCGCCCATGCGCGGTATCTCAAGCTCCGCGAACGCACCTCCTATGCCTTCGCCGTCGTGTCGGCCGCTGCGGCGCTCAAGATCGAGGACGGCACGATCCGGGAGGCACGCCTGGCACTCGGCGGCGTTGCCGCGAAGCCGTGGCGCGCCCGCGCGGCAGAACAGGTCCTGGCCGGCGGCACACCGACGCCGGAAGCGTTCCGCCAGGCCGCCGAGGCGGCGCTCGCCGATGCGCGGCCATCCGGCGACAACGCCGCCAAGATCGAGCTTGCGCGGCGGATCGCCGTCCGGGCGCTCGCCCTCGCCGCGGCGGGCACGCCGGACCGTATCCCGGCCCTGCCGGGTTCTTGCTTCTCTTCCGTCCCTGGAGCGCTCCATGCCGTCTGACATCAGCCTCACCCCGGCATCGCCCCACGTGCGGCACGGCTCGAACATCGGGCAGCCGCTGACCCGCCGCGACGGGATCCTGAAGGTCACCGGCCAGGCCCGATACGCCGCGGACAATCACCCCGCCGGCATGCTGCACGCCGTGCTGGCGGTGAGCCACATCGCGCGCGGCCGCGTCGTTTCGCTGGACGTCGTGGCGGCCAAGGCCCATCCGGGCGTCGTCGAGGTCATGACGCCGGCCAACCGGCCGCCGCTTGCGGAGGATCCGGACGCCAAGACGAACCCATTCATGTTCCGGCTCGATCTGCTGCAGAACGACCGCGTGCGCTACGTCAGTCAGCCGATCGCCGTCGTCATCGCGGAAACGCTGGAGGCCGCGACGGAGGGCGCGGCGCTGCTGGCGCCGCAATACGAAGCCGAGCCGGCCCGGATCGGCCTCGATGCGGACGAAAGCTTCGTGCCGCCGGCGGTCGGCGTCGGCCATCCGGCGGAGGTGCGGCATGGCGATGTCGAGCAAGGGCTCGACGCGGCCGTGCATCGGATCGAGGTGACCTACGAGACGCCCGCCCAATACCACAACGCCATGGAGCCGCATGCGATCGTGGCGGCGTGGGACGGCGATGCGCTCACGATCGACACGCCGACCCAGGGGCTTGCCATGGCGCAGGCGCGGATCGCCGGGCTCCTCGGCATCGCGCCCGGCAAGATCCATATCCGCAGCCCGTTCCTCGGCGGCGGCTTTGGTGCCAAGGGCCTGATCGCCGGGCCGCAGATCCTCGGCATCCTGGCGGCCCAGCTGGTCGGCCGGCCGGTCAAGCTGGTGATGCGGCGTGAGCAGCTCTCAGGGCCCGTCGGGCATCGCTCGCCGAGCCGGCAGACGATGCGGCTCGGCACCGACGCCGAGGGCGCGCTGACCGCGCTCAGCCACCAGGCCAAGATCGCGACCAGCAGCTTCGACGATTTCTTCGAGCCCGCGGCCGGCGCCTCGCATGCGCTTTATGCGAGCCCGGCGATCGTCACCCAGCACGAGGCAGTCCGGCTCGACACCGGCACGCCGCTGTTCATGCGCGCGCCCGGCGAGGCGACGGGATCGATCGCGCTCGAAAGCGCCATCGACGAAGCGGCTTGGGCCTGCGGCATGGACCCGCTGGCCTTCCGCTTGAAGAACTATGCCGAGGTCGAACCGATCTCGGGCAAGCCCTTCTCCTCCAAGGCGCTCCGCGAGTGCTACACTGAAGGGGCCGTGCGTTTCGGCTGGTGGGAACGCCGGCTCGAGCCCCGGCAGATGCGCGACGCGGCCGGACTGCTGGTCGGCTGGGGCGTCGGCACCGCCACCTTCCCGGCGCTCATGTTCCAGGGCGAGGCCCGCGCCGTGATCCGCCGCGACGGGACGGGTGTCATGGAGACGGGCGCGCACGACATGGGCCAGGGTGCCTGGACGGCGCTCGCCCAGATCGCGGCCGATGCGCTCGGGCTCGAGCTCGACCAGGTCGCGTTCCGGGCGGGCACCTCGGACCTGCCGGATGCCGGCATTGCCGGCGGCTCGGCCCATACCGCGACCGCCGGCATGGCGCTCCACAATGCCGGGGCTGCGGTCATCGCCAAGCTGGCGGACCTTGCCACGGGCGACGAGCGCTCGCCGCTGTTCGGTGCCGGCAATGCCGGCGTCATGGCACGCGGCGGTCGGCTCCACCGCCGCGACGACGAAAGCCGCAGCGAGAGCTATGCCGAGGTCCTGGACCGCGCCGGGCTCGCTGAGATCGAGGCGCGCGGCCAGGGTACCGCGGACCCGGTCCTGCAACAGCACTATGCGATGCACGCCCACGGTGCGGTCTTCGCCGAGGTCAAGGTCGATCCGGAGCTGGGCCAGATCCGCGCCACGCGCCTCATCGGCGCTTTCGCGGCCGGCCGGATCATCAATCCCCGCATGGTGCAGAGCCAGTATCTGGGCGGCATGATCTGGGGCGTGTCCTTCGCGCTGCACGAGGAGGCCATTGCCGACCGGCGCTCCGGCCGGATCCTGAACGCGAACCTGGCCGAGTATCACATTCCGGTAAATGCCGATGTGCCGTCGCTCGAGGCTGTGCTCGTCGACGAGCACGACCCCCATGTGAATGCGCTCGGCATCAAGGGTGTCGGCGAGATCGGCATCACCGGCTCGGCCGGTGCCATCGCCAATGCGGTCTGGCACGCGACCGGCATCCGGCCGCGCCGCTTCCCGATCCGGATCGACGACCTCTTGGCGCAAGAGACCCCGTAGGGGCGGCAGGGGAGGTGCGGTGCCGTACGAGGGTGCCGCACCGTCCCGAAGTCACAACCATAATCGCACATATCTATAGACTCGGCCGACGGTCGGAAATGCGCCGCCGGGCTCAAATTCTCTTTAGCCGGGCAGGATAATGGGGCAATATGCCGGCGGTTGAACGGCAAGACGCCGCCTGCCCGGAGGGAGCCGGAGGGGCGAGCTGTTGCAACGATGCGGTTGTACCTTGAGGTCGCATCTTGCTTGCGCCGGCGACGGTCTTCGACCCGCCCGAACATCGGAGGTCGAGGATGGCTGTCAGAGTCATGCTGGCCCTTGTGCTGGCTCTTGCTCTATCGATTGGTGTGGCGTCGGCGGCAACGGACGCCGACCAGCCCGCGTCCCTGCAATTCCGCTTCGTGAACGAGCCGCAAACGACCGTTGCGGCCGAGGCCGCCACGGCGGTGCCGCAAGCCGCCGCGGCCCAGCAATCGGCGGCCGGGACGATCATTCCGCTCTGGACGGGATCAGCCACCGGCTTCGGGAAGCCGTACACCTATACGATGGTCGGCCAGTCACCGCTCGTGCACCTCGCCAACCCCACGTCGCAGATTCCGACGGTCGTCGTGCCGGTCCGCTTCGTGTTCGAGACGAGCAGCGGGAACGTCGTGCTCGACCCGACCACCCCCGATCCGGGCAGTTGCCTGCCGGCCGGCCAGACGGCGCTCGCGATGACGTTGAAGTCGCCGGTGTTCCAGACGGTCAGCGCGCTCCAGCTGGTCACGACCGCGAACAAGTCCGTGGCCCTCCCCGAACTCGGCAGCGGTCAGTACGCCGATTTGTTCCAACGCGCGAATTTCTACAGCTATACACGGGCGGGCGCGCTCAACGCCGGGTACCATGTCACGCTGGTGCCGACCGTGGCGCCGACCGTGACGATCACGGTGCCGAATGCCAACAGCCTGGTCTCGAGGGGGCGGCAATGCGCGACCTCCGCCGGCTATACGCTGCCCACGGGATTGATCAACGCCTATGCGCTCGACAGCTTCCTCCGGACTCACGTGATCCCCGCCCTGTCGAGCCATGTCAGCCCCAAGACCTTTCCGATATTTCTGCTCTACGACGTCGCCCAAGTTTGGGTGAACGGCAGCACGACCGAATGCTGCGTGCTTGGCGATCACAACGCGTACAGCAACAACGGGCTGCTGCAGACCTACGCCGTCGCGGATTATGAGACCTCCGGGAACTATGCCCTGGCGAGCGATGTCTCGATCCTGAGCCGGGAGGTCATGGCCTGGATGGACGACCCGACGGTGACGAACCACGTGCCGGCCTATTGGATCGATGCCGCGGGCACGAGCAACGGCTGCGTCGCCGGTCTCGAAACAAACCTGCCGTTCAGCTCCTGGATATTCGGCCCGCCCTTGGGCCAGGTGGCGTTCCGAGGCTATGCGTTCAGCGTGGAAGAAGGCGTCTTCCACAACTGGTACTTCGGCGCATCGCCGTCCGGCGCCGTGAACGGCTGGTATTCCCTGTTCGGCAGCCTGACGGCACCGGATATTAACTGGACGATTTGCCAGAATTAGGACGCAACGGCGCCTTCGCGCCGTTCGTGCGACCTACGCCTCGAAGCGCCCCGTGGCGTCACGATCGCGGTCGTATCGTCTCGTGAGCGGAAACGGCGGCAACCAGGACTCGCGGCGGATGATCCAGCTTTCGTAGGTTGGCATCAGCTGGTCAGGGGCATCGAGCGATCCCAGGTTCACTTCGATTTCGTCTGCGGTGCGCGCGAAAACGGATGAGCCGCAGCGGGGACAGAAAAATCGCCCGGCGTAGTCGCGCGTTTCGCCATCGATCGTCACCGCATCCTGCGGGAACACTGCGGAAGCGTGAAAAAGGGCCCCATGATGCTTGCGGCAGTCGAGACAGTGACAAAGGCCGACCCGGTATGGGAGCCCGGACGCCACAATTCGAACGTTGCCGCACAGGCAACCGCCGGTGAAGCGATCCATGCTGCGCCTCCTCTAAAATGACGCGGTCGGAATGGTTAGAACGAGCAGCACCGTCATTGCACTAGCCTCTCTCCGATCCTGCCGATTTACTCGAGACTTGGCTTCGGCCGTCCGGCTCCGCACGCTCAGCCGGTTCTCACATCCATCGCCATATGCCGGCGGCCCAACCGGCGAGCGGAAGATGCGCCCAGGTCGTCCCGAGCCAGAGCAACGTGCCGGCGATCGTGGCGAATGGGCCAAGGCTTCCGATCTGCGCCCGGCCTGCGATCACCGCCGCGAAGGGAATGAAGCTGGTGCGGCGCTCCCAGGCCGGCCAGACGTCCGGCTGAGCGCGCTCCTTCTTCGCGTCCTGCAGCCTCGAACCGACCAGGGCCAGCACGACGATGGCGATAGCCACGGCGATGTTCTTGTCAACAGGATAGACCGCGATGTGGGCGAGGCCCCATATCGCAAACGACCACATCATCGGATGGCGCGTGATCGCGTAGACGCCACGCGCGGGACCTGGCTCTGACAACGGCGCGCCGAGGGTCGGAAAAGCGGGATTTTTGACCAGCGACCCGGCGAGAAGGATGGACGCCAGCAGCATGACCGCGGTGGCGATCGCCCATGTTAAGTCGCCCGCTACCCAATGCGGCTCGGTCGTCGGAGCAGCAAGATAGGCAGCGACCATCCATCCGAGCGTTGCGAACGCAACGACCGAATACAGGGCGGTGAAGCCCTGCTCGCCGATGGCGTGGACGACCCCCGCCCGAAGCGGATGGGAAAGCAGGAAATGCGTTCCGACGAATGCGACGGCCGCGATGATCAGCATGGCCATGGTCGATCGGTTCCCACCTATTTGAAGATGTGATACTACGTTGTTTACAGTGTAAACGGAGCGTTGCCAAGTGACTTCAGAAGCCGGCCTTCGAGAGACGTTGATTGCTGCCGCCCTTGGCATCCTGGAAGCGGGTGGGGAGGAGCCCAGCCTCCGGGCAGTGGCGCGGGCGGCCGGTGTGTCGGCGATGGCGCCCTACCGACACTTCTCGAACAAGGTCGCTCTGATGGCGGCTGTTGCGAACCATGGGTTCGAGGCTCTGCGAGACGCCCTGGTGGCTGCCGACGACAAGCCCGATCCCCGGGAGGCCCTTGTCGCGCAGGGACTGGCCTTCATCGATTTCGCGACGAACCATCCGGCTCTGTTCCGGCTGATGTACAGCCATCAATACGGCAGCGCGGGCGCGGATGCGGTGCTGGGAACCTACCAGGTGCTCGCCGACCGGATGGTCGACGTCATGCCGACCCAGGCTTCCGCCGGTGCGCTTGCCTGCAGAGCACTCGTCCAGGGTATCGCCACGATTGTACTGAATGACAGGCTCGCGCCGTCGAAGGCGGACGACATAGCTACCGCATTGCGGCTCTTCGTCTACGGGGTGGCGCACGCCGCCCGATGAGGCTGCTTGGTTGGCGATTATGTGAATCAGCCGGATCGATGCGCTGGCAGATAAATTGGCATGACGACTTGCGCGTCCTTCCGCTACGCCGCGGTGACAATCTCTATCGCAAGTACCTGGGCGGCAGCTATACGGCAAAAATCGCCCGAAAAGTCGGGTTTTCGACCTAAGCCAATGACATCTTATGAGGTGCGGGCGCCATAAGCTCTTGAAATATCAAGATTCCCTTCGACAACTTATGGGGTCCCGTACAAAACCGCGTCAGAGGCCGTGGGCGCCCATGGCGAGGAATTTCTGCCGGCGCTGGGTCTTGAGGTCGCCTGGGTTCATCTCCAGCAGGGGCTTCAGGGCTTCCTGCAGCGCATCGCCCAGCACGGCGATGGCGGCGGCCCGTTCGCGGTGGGCGCCGCCGATCGGCTCCGGCACGATCTGGTCGATGACGCCGAGCTTCAGGAGATCCTGTGCCGTGAGCCGGAGCGCCTCGGCCGCGAGCGCCGCCTGCTCGCCGCTGCGCCACAGGATCGAGGCGCAGCCCTCGGGCGAGATCACCGAATAGATCGAGTGCTCAAGCATCAGGACCGTGTTGCCGGACGCAAGCGCCACGGCACCGCCCGAGCCGCCCTCGCCGATGATGGTCGCGACCAGCGGCACGGTCAGCTTCAGCGACACCTCGATCGAACGGGCGATCGCCTCGGCCTGGCCGCGCGCCTCGGCATCGATGCCGGGCCAGGCGCCGGCCGTGTCGACCAGCGTGATGACCGGCAGGCGGAAACGCTCGGCCATCTCGAACAGCCGGATCGCCTTGCGATAGCCTTCGGGCCGCGCCATGCCGAAATTGTGTTTCACGCGGCTTTCGACCTCGTGGCCCTTCTCCGTGCCCATGACCACGACCGAGCGGCCGCGGAAGCGCGCCAGGCCGCCGACGATCGCCCGGTCCTCGGCAAAGGCGCGGTCGCCGGCCAGGGGCGTGAACTCGGTGAACAGCGCCTGGGCGTAATCGAGGAAATGCGGCCGGTCCGGATGGCGGGCGACCTGCACCTTCTGCCAGGCCGTAAGCTTGGCATAGGTCTGCTTCAACAGCCGCGACGCCTTCGCCTCAAGCACGGCGACCTCGTCGGTGATGTTGATGTCGGCTGCGGTCGGAAGGTGGCGCAGCTCTTCAATTTTGCTTTCGAGCTCCGCGATCGGCCGCTCGAATTCGAGGAAGTTTTGCATGGGGCGTGTCGTTACCACGACTGAGCCCCCGCGCCAATCGCGATGCAGCATGGCGGCCCCATCTCATGCGGATGGGGCCGCCGCCGAAGCCCGTTCTGGGGCGTCAGTTTCCGGCGAATCAGGCCCCGGCGATCTGTGCTGCCTTCTTGACCAGCACCTCGGCCTGGCGGATCGAGGCGATGTCGATCAGGCGGCCGTCGAGGGCCACCGCACCTCGGCCCTCGCGCTGCGCCTCGGCCATCGCGGCGAGGATGCGCTTCGCCTTCGCGACCTCCGCTTCCGACGGGCTGAACACCTCGTTCGCGAGCGCCAGCTGCGACGGATGGATCGCCCATTTGCCCTCGCAGCCGAGCACTGCCGCACGATAGGCCGCCGCCTTGTACCCGTCCACGTCCGAGAAATCGCCGAACGGGCCGTCGACCGGCCGGAGCCCGTTGGCGCGGGCGGCCACGACCATGCGGGCGATGGCATAGTGCCACATGTCGCCCCAATGGACAGCGCGGTTGCCCGCCTCGTCCTTATCGGTCAGCACCGAATAGGCCGGGTTGGCGCCGCCGATGTTGGTCGTGCGCGCGCGCGTCGAGGCGGCGTAGTCGGCGACGCCGAAATGCAGCGACTCGTTGCGCTTGGACGCGGCCGAGATCGCCTCGACATTCTGCATGCCGAGCGCCGTCTCGATGATGAGCTCGAGCCCGATCTTCTTGGTATAGCCCTTGGCCTGCTCGATCTGGGTCAGCAGCATGTCGACGGCATAAACGTCGGACGCGGTGCCGACCTTGGGGATCATGATCAGGTCGAGCCTTTTCCCCGCCTGTTCGACCACGTCGACCACGTCGCGGTACATGTAGTGCGTGTCGAGCCCGTTGATGCGGACCGACATGATCTTATTGCCCCAGTCGATGTCGTTCAGCGCCTGGATGATGTTCTTGCGCGCCTGCGGCTTGTCGTCGGGGGCGACCGCGTCCTCGAGGTCAAGGAAGATGACGTCGGCGGCGCTCTTCGCCGCCTTCTCGAACAGCTGCGGCGAGCTGCCCGGCACGGCGAGTTCGCTGCGGTTGAGCCGGGCGGGCGCTTGTTCGATCAGGGTGAAGCTCATGGCGGAGGCTCCTTCGAGGCGGATGCGGGAAATGGAAATATTATCGCAATTTGGAAAAGTCGATATCGCCGCTGGCTGGCAGTTTGTCAACCGTGCCGAACCGTGGCCTATGGTCTCGCATCATGACACGGCCTTGCATCATCGCGCCGACCTGCCTAATCAGGAAGGAGCGATCGGCCCCGATCGGCGTTCTCCGGATGCAGCGGGACAGAATGAAGAACGGCATGACGATTTCGGCGCGCCTTTTCCTGGCCGTGCTTCTCGCCGGCCTCGGCGGATGCGGTCTTTACAAATGGCAGAAGCCCGGCGCCGACGATGCGGCGTTCAAGACGGACTCGGCGGCGTGCCAGCAGGTGCAGAACCCTGACGGCTATTCCGCCTGCATGCAGTCCCGCGGCTGGACCCTGCAATAGCGACCCTGCAATAGCGTTTGGGCGACCGCGCCCTCAGCTGCCGCGCTTGGCGAGCGGGTGGTGCGTCTTGACCAGCGTCGTCAGGCGCTCGACGTCGACGTGGGTATAGATCTGCGTCGTCGAAATGTCGGCGTGACCCAGCATCTGCTGCACGCTGCGAAGGTCGGCGCCGTGGCTCAGGAGATGGGTCGCGAACGCGTGGCGCAGCACATGCGGTGATAGCTTCGCCGGATCGAGCCCCGCCTTGACCGCGAGGTCCTTCAAGAGCTGGCCGAAGCGCATGCGCGTCAGATGCCCGCTCGCGGCGCGCGACGGGAACAGCCAGCGCGATACCTGGCCCTCAGCGAGGAACAGCGGCCGGATTGCGAGATAGTCCTGGATCGCCTTGCGCGCCTCGGCGCCGAGCGGCACCAGCCGCTCCTTGTCGCCCTTGCCGCGCACCAGGATCGCCCGCTCGCCGCGTGCGACCGTGCCGAGCGGCAGCGCCACCAGCTCGGACACGCGCAGGCCACTCGCGTACATCAGCTCCAGCATGGCCGAGAGCCGGATGCCCTCCGGGCTTTCGTCGCGCCGCGCGGTCTCGATGAGCGCGGTCACCTCCGCCTCGCTCAGGATCTTCGGCAGCGGCCGGCCCTGGCGCGGCGCATCCACGACCGCGGTCGGGTCGTCGGCCCGCAGGCCCTCGGTCAAGAGGAACTTGAAGAATTGCCGGAGCGCCGACAGGCGGCGGGCGGCCGTGCGCGGCGCCATGCCGGTCGCATCGAGCCGCGCCAGATAGCGCCGCACCTCGTCCGCCCCAGCCGAGGCCGCGGGTGCACCCCTGAGAAACGCTTCGAAGTCGGCAAGGTCGCGCCGATAGGCGTCGAGCGTGAGCGCAGCCGCACCGCGCTCAGCAGCGAGCATCTCCAGAAAGGCCTCGGCCTGCGGCGCCAGGATCGGCGGCGCCGTCTTGGGACGGCCGGGGGGACGGCCGGGCCCGGCCACGGGTCTAGAGCCCCTCGGCGAGCGCCGCGTCGATCGCGAGCCGGCGGGCGTCGTCGGCGAGACCGGCCTGGCGCAGCGTGGCGACGATCTGGGCGGCCGTGACCGGCTGCGCGCCGATGCCCTGGTCGCCGAGCGTCGCGAACAGAGCCAGGAGCGTGCCGCCGAGCCGTTGGCCGGCGGCGGCGGTCGCAAGCAAGGCAGCCGGGCCGGTCGCCGGCGCCCCGAGGTTGGCGACGTTCGCGTCCGCGAGCGGCAGCAGCATGCGGTCAGGCACGGGGAAGCCTTCGGCGGCGAGCAGCAAGGCGGCCGAGGCGGCGCGGCGCGGCGCCGCCGTGTCCTTCTTGCCGCCGGCGAGGTCGACGAGCGTCTGGCCCGACCAGGCCGGCGCCGCGTCGCCGGCGACGGCATGGGCGAGCGGCAGCAGGGCCGTCTGGCCCTCGGGCGACGCGAGCTCGAGCCAGGCGCCGGCCGCCTTCGGCTGGTCGAGCGCATAGAGCGCGCGGGCGAAGTCGGGGGCGACGGACTTGAGATCCGCGCTGGGCGGCACTTCGGTGATGAGGCCGGCCGCGGCGCGGACCAGCGCCGGGTAGAGCTCGCCGCGCGCGTCGCCCAGGAAGGCCATGAGCAGATTGGCCTTGGCCGCGGGCTGGCTCGCATCGTGGGCCGAGCGGAACAGGATCGCCCGGCCGCGGGCACCGCCCGCCGCCTTGGCCCGGTTGAGCGGGCTCTCCCGGTCCTCGTCGCTGATCTCGGTCGCAAGATAGGCCTCGGTCAGCCGTTCGGCTGGGATCGCCCCATAGGCCGCCGCCTTCTCGGCCGCGACCAGCCGCTGGTCGGCCGGAAAGCCGGAGCCCAGCGCCACGGCGCGCAGGATCGCGAGCGGCGCCGCGTCGAGCGCCTTCTTCGGCAGCGGCAGCTGTGCCTTCTCGAGCAGCGCCAGGCTCAAGGTCTCGGGCGACGGCAGGTTCTCCGGCGGCTTGCCGTCGATGCCGAGCGCCTTCAGCACCAGGGCCGAGAAGCCGTCGTCCTTGACCTTGGCCTCGCGCAGCAGGTCGAGGCCGAGCTGTGCCTGGTCCGCCTGGCCGGCGAGCGCCTGGCAGGTGACGGTCGCCTGGTCCCAATACGGCGCCTGCCAGGACCGATCGCGGCCTTGAACCGTGGCGCAGGCCGCGTCGGTATTGCCTGCGAGGAAGGCGAGATCGGCGATGACGCGGGCGGCATCCTGGCCGCCGCCGGCCGGCGGCGCCTGCTGCAGCAGGGCGAGCGCGCTGTCGGGCCGGCCGATGGCCGTCAAGCGTTCGGCACGAAGGGCCAGGAGTGCCCCGGTATCGGCCGGGCCGGAGGGATTGCCTGCCTTGTCATCGGTGGGCGGCGTGGCCGAGCTCGCGAGCAGGCGGAACGCCAGGTCCTGCAGGGTCGGCGAATTGCTGGGCTTGATCCGCGGGATCAGCGCCTCGGCGGCCGCGCGGGACGTGCCCTGCCACAGGGTCGGCGGCAGCGGGCGGTCATTGGGCCCGAGCACGCCCAGCGCATCGGTGCTGGGCGCCGACAATTGATTGACCGTGATGTCCGGCGACGGTGCCCAGGGTCGCGGCTGCGCGGGAGCGGTCGCCGGCGAATTGGTGACCGATGGCGGTGTCGCGGGTGCCGGCGGTGTCGCGGCGGCGCTCGACGGTGGAGCCAGCCGTACCGGCGGCCCGACCTGGGCGTGCGCGGCGCCGAGCGGCAAAAGGGCGAGGGCGAGTGCCGCGGCGAGCCGGGCGCTCGGGCGGCAACGTGCTGATCTAGCGGGGGAAGCGAGCATCCGGGAGGACTTTTTCGACCTTTTGCGATGACGCCGGCGGCGGTGCATAGGCCAGGAACAGCCCTCCACCGACGATGACGAGAATGATCAGCACGGCCAGAGCCAGAAGAACCTTACCCATTACACCCATCTTGCGCGCAGTCGGTAACAGACTTGCCGCAACGCGACAGACCCGTCATACCGAGCCATGTTACGCTGCGTCATGAACCCACTTCATGGCATTTTTTCGGTCGGTTGGGGAGAGGAGGACGATGCTTAATCCGCAGCCGCCGTTTCGGCTCGGTCGGACGCTGGTGCTGGTCGGGCTAATGGGGGCCGGCAAGACCTCGATCGGTAAGCGCATCGCCCAGCGTCTGGGCGTGCCCTTCACCGATGCCGACGCCGAGATCGAGGCGGCCGCGAACATGACCATCGCCGAGATCTTCGCCCGCGACGGCGAGGCGGTGTTCAGGGCCGGCGAGCGCCGGGTGATAGCGCGCCTGCTCGACGGGCCGATCCACGTGCTCGCGACCGGCGGCGGCGCCTTCATGGACCCGGCGACCCGGGCGCGGATCCACGAGCGTGCGTTGTCGATCTGGCTGCGTGCCGACATCGAGGTGCTGATGGGCCGCGTCGCCCGGCGCCGTCACCGGCCGCTGCTCAATCAGGGCGACCCGCGCGAAATCCTGGAGCGGCTGATTGCGGTGCGCCATCCGGTCTATGCCGAGGCGGACCTGACCGTCGACAGCCTGGCGGCCCCGGCCGAGAACATGGTCGAGCGCGTGCTGGCGGGCTTGGCCTGCTGGGCGGACGAGAACGGTGTCGTCGACCATCCGCCGCACGCTCAGAAACCCCCTGTCCCCAAACCAACCGTCTCCGAGGTCGCTTAAATGAGCCTGGTCCCGGTCGCCCTTGCCGGCCGCAGCTACGACATCCTGATCGAGCGCGGGCTGATCGCGCGCGCGGGCGCGCTCATCCGTCCGGTGCTGGGCGCGCGTCGCCTGGTCGTGCTGACCGATGAGAACGTGGCGCGACATCATCTGGCAGCGCTTGAGGCGAGCCTCGCTGCGGCCGACTATCGCTTCGACACGGTCGTAGTGCCGCCGGGCGAACAGGCCAAGGACCTGCACCGCTTTCCGGAACTGGCCGAGCGGCTCTTGGGCCTCGGGCTCGAGCGCGGCACGGCCTTCGTGGCCCTCGGCGGCGGCGTCATTGGCGACCTGGCCGGCTTTGCCGCGGCGACGCTGCTGCGCGGCCTCGATTTCGTGCAGGTGCCGACCACGCTGCTCGCCCAGATCGACAGTTCCGTCGGCGGCAAGACCGGCGTCAACGCCCGGCGCGGCAAGAACCTGGTCGGTGCCTTCCATCAGCCGCGCCTGGTGCTGGCCGATCTCGCCGCCCTCGACACGCTGCCGCGCCGCGAATGGCTCGCGGGCTATGCCGAGATGGTGAAATACGGCCTTCTGGGCGACGCGGACTTCTTCGCCCGGCTCGAGCGCGATGGCGAGGTGATCCTCGCCGGCGCGCCGGGTCCGCTCGGCGAGGCGGTCGCCCATTGCTGTCGGATGAAGGCCGAGATCGTCGCCGAGGACGAGCGTGAGGCCGGCCGGCGTGCGCTGCTCAATCTCGGCCATACCTTCGGCCACGCGCTCGAGGCGGAGACAGGCTACGGTCCCGACCTGCTGCATGGCGAGGCGGTCGCGATCGGCATGATGCTGGCGGCTGACCTGTCGCGGCGGCTGGGTCTCCTGGGCGAGGCCGACTTCGCCCGCATTGGCCGGCATCTGACGGCAACCGGGCTCATGACCCGGGTCGACCAGGTGCCGGGCGGCCCGTTCACAGCCGACCGACTCATCCAGCACATGGCGCACGACAAGAAGGTGGCGGAGGGCCGCATCGCCTTCGTGCTGATGCGCGGCCTTGGTGATTCATTCCAGCGGCGCGACGTGCCGCCGGAGCTCGTCCGCGATTGCTTCACCACGGCCGGCGCCGTCTGACCCCGCCTGCTGCGCCGCGAGATGCGGCGATTGACCGCACCCAAATCCCCTGTCACGCTTTACGCATCCACGCCCTGTAGGTGCGGGCAAAAGCACGTTTCGCTTGTGGCGTGAATAGAGGCGCTTGGCCGCCGGGACGAGGTCGCGCGCGAGGTGCGGTCCTCCCCCGTCGCACGGCGGGCGCGGGAGGATGCCGATGGGCCGAAAAATCGTTCCCGATCTCGTCCAGAATCAGGTTCTGACCATTCTCGCGCCGGGCTTGAGCGTGCGCGAAGCGGCGAAGGCGATGGCCGACCGCAACATCGGCGCGGTGCTGGTCGCCGAGGCCGGCCGGCTCAAGGGCATCTGCACCGAGCGGGACGTGGCCCATCGCGTGGTCGCCAAAGGGCGCGACCCCGATCGCACCACGATCGCCGAGATCATGACCGCCGACCCGGCCGTGGTGTCGCCCGACGAGACACCGGCCACGGCGCTCGACATGATGCGCCGCATCGGCTGCCGCCACCTGCCGGTCATGGATGGCGACCGCATCGCCGGCATGCTGTCGATCCGCGACCTCTATGCCGCGATCCAGGCCGAACTCGAGGAAGACCTGCGCCTGCGCGACGACTTCATCATGGGCAGCGGCTACAGCGTCGCCTGATGAAACGCCCCGGATAGCGGGTTACAGACAGGCGACGACGCGGCGGAAGGCGGCGGCGAACACGGTGCGATCCTCGGCGCGGCCGACCGTGACGCGGATGCAGCGGTCGAGCGGGGCCGCACCCGGCATGCGGATGAACACGCCCTCGCGTTCCAGCAGGGATGCCAGCAGCGTCTTGGCGCAGGCATTGGTCGCAACGTCGATCGCGACGAAATTGGTCGCCGACGGCAGGGCGGCGAAGCCCAGTTCGCGGGCGAGCTCGGCATATTCCGCACGGCCCTGGGCGACCGCAGCGACGACGCTCGCGACGTGATCCTGGTCCGCAAGCGCGGCAAGTGCCGCCGCCTGGGCCATCCGGCCGACGCCGAACTGGTTGCGGATCCGGTCGAGCGGCCGGATCGTCTCCGCCGCGCCGAAGGCGTAGCCGACGCGCATGCCGGCGAGCCCATGCGCCTTGGAAAAGGTCCGGAGCCTGACGACGCGCGGATCGTCGGCCGAAACCTCCGGGATCGCATCGGCCGGCGCGAACTCGGCATAGGCCTCGTCGAGCACGAGCAGGCAATTGGGCGGCAGGCGTTCGATCAGTTCGAGCTGGCTCGCGGCCGTCAGATGGCTGCCGCTCGGATTATCCGGGTTCGAAAGATAGAGCAGTCGCGCGCCGACCCGGCGGGCCGCCTCGACCAAGCCCTCGGCATCATTCCGGTCGTCGCGATACGGCACGGTCTCGATCCGGCCGCCGTGGCCTGCCACTTGATAGGCGAAGGTCGGATAGCCGCCCAGCGACATGACGGCGATCTCGCCCGGCGCCAGATAGGCGCGGACGAACAGGCCCAGAAGCTCGTCGATGCCGGAGCCCAGCACGACATGGTCGAGCGTCAGGCCGTGGTGGCGGGCGAGCGCCGTGCGGAGCTCGAAGGCCTCAGGATCGCCGTAGAGATGGGTCTCGAGCGCGGCCTGGCGCATGGCCTCGATCACGCGTTCGGACGGGCCGAACAGACTCTCGTTGGCGCCGAGGCGGACGTGAAGCGGCCGGCCGAACCGGCGCTCTAGCGCCTCGGGGCCGACGAACGGGGTCGAGGCCGGCAGGGCGTCGACGATAGAGACGAGCGCCGGGCGAGCGGGCGCCGAATCCAACGGAGCGGCCATGATCGGGCGCGCGTCTTTCTACTGTCTCGCGGGAGGAACGTGGAACGGGCGGCGGCCAAGCCGTCAGCCGACCTTGTGTTCCTGGTTCTGCTGGCTCGGGATCGGCTGCGCCGGCTGGCCCTGACCGATCGTGGTCGGCTCGGCCGGCTTTTCGTCGTCCTTCAGACCCTGCTTGAACGCCTTCATGCCCTTCGCGAGTTCTCCCATCATCGGCGAGATCCGGCCGGCGCCGAACAGCAGCACGATGACGAAGAGAATGATGATCCAGTGGACGAGGCTCAAACCACCCATGTTGCACTTCCCGTACTGCGGTGACCGATCCTAGCACATCCGGACCGGGCCGACCTTATCTCACGATGCAAACCCAATACGTCGGACGTTCCGGGTTCGGATACAAGCTTCTTGTGCACGCTGCCCGGTGCATTTCATCCGACGGCGCGGGCCGGCGCGCTCAGCGTTTCTTGCGCAAAGCCTTGTCGAGGCGCTTGGCGTTCGCGGTCGCGGTGCTGTGCACGGGCGCCAGCACCTGGGCCGAGACGGTCGAGCTCAGGGCTGCGAGCTTGAAGGCGTGGGCCGAGCCGCGCGCCCAGCTCTCCATCAGGAAGCGCTGGTGCGCGGCGAAGATCGCGGCGGGCGTCGTGGCGGCGCCAAGCTCGAACGCGGCCTGGGCGGCGCCGACGGTCTGCTGGGCCAGGAACGTCATGACTTCGCGATTGATGTCGCGCAGCTCGTCCAGCATGGCGTTCGATGCGTCGGAAAAGGCCGTCACCTTCTCGGTCGTCATCCGTGAGAATTCGGCATGGTGATCGGCGTTGAGCGGGTCGCCCACGGCCTGCGCGCCCAAGGTGACCCGGTGGCCGATGACCGTCCCCGCGGCCGTCACGGTCTCGGTCACGGTCCGCGCCGTCTGGGCGAGGCCGGCGCTGGTCTCAGTCATGGCACGCGCCAGCGTCTGCGGCATCGTTGCCATCGAATTGGCCTTTGGCATCCTTGTTCGATCTCCCCCGGCGCGTCCCCATCGATCCCGATGTGCCGGACGGGCGCCGGCGGGATCACTTGCCGCCGTCCTTAGTTAACACATCGCGTACGCCGGCGGCTCTCCGATTCTCACTGGGCTGAGACGCTTCGCGCGTGCCGTCCCGCCTGAGCTTCGTGTAGAGTGCGCGCCCATGACCAAAATCGTTCCTCCTCCTGCGGCCGGCCGGTTCCGGCGCCGGATCCTTGTCGCGTCGATCGGGGTCCTGCTGGTGATCGGCGCCGGCTGGGGCCTGCTCGGGCGCCATGCGGCGCCGCCGGAGCCGGCGAGCGCGCCGATTCCGGCCGCGACGCCGCCCCAGACCGCCTCCGAAACCCCGCCACAAACCCCGCCTGAGACGCCTTCCGAGGCATCGGCACAGGCGACGGCGCCGGCAGCCGCTCCAGCGCCCGCCGCCGAAGCGGCGCCTGCAGCACCGGAGCCGCCGCCGCTCACGGCGGTTCAGGTCGCCGAGCGGCCGGTCCACGAGGTGCCGCCCGACAAGGATCCGCCGAAGCCCGATTCCGTGGCACTCGATCTGTCCCGCCCGCCGCCGGGTGTGGCCGGCCGTCACCCGTCGGAAGGCTCGACCACCTCGGCACCGAAGCAGTTCGCCGGGGCCGCGCGCGTGACCGGCGCCACGTCGCTGATGGTGGGCGCGGTGCCGGTGCAGCTGTTCGGCGTCAAGCCGCCGCTGCCGGGCGACCGCTGCGAGCAGGGCGGCGTGTCCACCAGCTGCGTCGATCTCGCGAAGAAGCGCCTGCTCGAGCGGCTCGCCGCCTCCGACCAAGTCAATTGCCGGACGCCCAATCCGCAGCCGGGCCTGGTCGTCGCCTTCGCGATCTGCCTCGATCCGCGTGGCATCGACCTCGGCAGCTATCTCCTGAACGAGGGGTTGGCGCTCGCCGACACCGGCCAGAGCTACGACTATGTCGGCGCCGAGGGCGTCGCCAAGACGCTGAAGCACGGGCTCTGGAAGTTCCGCTGACCGGTTCGGTGCCGGCGCTGTGAGGGCCGCGTGAGGAATCGGGTGCGAGCCGGGGTTGCGTTGCCGCCGATTTGCCGGTAAGCCGGTCCATCATGCCGTGTTCCGCGTTCCCGCTCCCCTGTCTTCGGCCGTCTCGCGCCGAAGCGTGTTGCGGCTTCGTGGGGCCGGCCGCAACCCGAAGCATCATGGGGCCGCCCCGTCAATGAGCGCCGATCTCGTCCACGGCGGCATGTTCACCGTCATGGTGGTGCGCGTCGACGATCCGAACGACCCCGAATTCGAAAGCCGGCTTGCCGAGCAGATCGCCCGCAGCCCGGCTTTCTTCGCCAACGCGCCGGTCGTAATCGACCTGCAGAATTGCACAGGCGCCGCGTCCGCCGACGCGTTCCACGCGCTGCGCCGCTTACTCAAGCGCCAGCACCTGATCGCGGTTGGCGTGCAGAACGCCAACGCGACCCAGGTTCGGGCGGCGATGAACGCCGATCTCGCGGCCTTCGCCCCGGCGAATGCCGCGCGCCGGACCGAGGGCGCGGCGCCGGCCCAGGCGCCCGCACCCGAACCGGCCCGCCCTGCGCCGATGCAGGTGCCGCAGCCGGCCGCGGCCCCGACGGGCGGCACGCGCACCAAGGTCGTGAGCCAGCCGGTCCGTTCCGGCACGCAGATCTATGCCCGCGGCAGCGACCTCATCGTCCTGAATTCGGTCAGCCCCGGCGCCGAGGTCATCGCCGACGGCCATGTCCACATCTATGGCGCGCTCCGCGGCCGGGCGATCGCCGGCGCCAACGGCGATACCGAAGCGCGCATCTTTGTCGAGCGACTCGAAGCGGAACTGCTCTGCGTCGCCGGTCATTATCTCGTCAGCGAGGCGATCGACCCGGCCTACATCGGCCGTTCGGTCCAGGTGGCGCTCGTCGACGACCGATTGACCATCCTCGGCAGCTGATTCGGCCCGGTATCCCAGGGCCATTTCTGTGGCAATGATAAGATTTGATGACAGCGGCCTATACTAATTGTGGTCGGGCGGGGCTCGACCATCTATACTTTGATTTTACCGCCCCGGAGCGCCCGGCGATATAGGTCGCCGACCCCGTTACCGCCTACCAAGGAGGATCTTGTTGTCCAAGGTCATCACCATCACGTCCGGTAAGGGCGGCGTCGGCAAGACCACCACTTCCGCCGCCTTCGCAACCGGCCTCGCCCAGCGCGGCAACAAGACCGTCGTCATCGATTTCGACGTGGGGCTGCGCAATCTCGACCTGATCATGGGCGTCGAGCGCCGCGTGGTGTTCGATTTCATCAACGTGATCAACGGCGACGCAAACCTCAACCAGGCGTTGATCAAGGATAAGCGCGTCGACAATCTTTATATTTTCCCGACTTCGCAGACGCGCGACAAGGAGGCGCTCAGCAAGGAGGGCGTCGCTCGTGTGGTGGACGAGCTCAAGGACAATTTCGACTATATCGTCTGCGACAGCCCGGCCGGCATCGAGCATGGCGCGCTCTCGGCGCTCTATCATGCGGATGCGGCGGTCATCGTGACCAACCCCGAGGTCTCCTCCGTGCGCGACAGCGACCGTATCCTCGGCATGCTGGCGTCGAAATCGCGCCGCGCCGAACGGAACGAGGCGCCGGTCGACGAATATCTGCTTTTGACCCGCTATTCGCCGGAGCGTGTCGAGCGCGGCGAGATGCTGTCGATCGAGGACGTGCAGGAGATCCTGTCGGTGCCGCTCATCGGCGTCATTCCGGAATCGGAGGCAGTGCTGAAGGCGTCGAACACCGGCATGCCGGTCATCCTCGACACGGACAGCAACGCCGGCGCCGCCTATGGCGACGCGGTTGCGCGCTTCCTGGGCGAACAGCGCGAGATGCGCTTCCTCAAGGCCCAGAAGAAAAGCCTGCTTCGCACCCTGTTCGGGAAAGCCTGATGAGCATCCTCGAGCGCCTGTTCCGCAAGCGGAACGATTCCGCCTCCGTCGCCAAGGAACGGCTGCAGATCGTGCTCGCGCACGAGCGGGCCAGCCGGACGGCCCCCGACTTCCTGCCGCTGCTGCAGAAGGAGTTGCTGTCCGTCATCGCCAAGTATCTCGAGGTCGATGACGAGATGATCAAGATCGCGCTGGAAAAGGCCGGCGAGGTCTCGGTGCTCGAAATCAACGTCGAGCTGGACAAGGCGCGCGTGAAGAAGACGCTGCCGGTCGTCGGCGGCGAGGCGAAGTCCACGGACACGACGAAGCCGGCGACCGTCGGCGCCTGAACCCGCACCGGCTAACCGCGCCGGCCGGCGCGGTTCAGGATACCCGGGTGCCGGTCAGGAGACGCGGGAGTCGGTCTCGATCTGGCTGACCTTCTGGCGCAATGCTTCCAGCAGGCCGTCATAGCCGGAGCGGCGGAACACGGCGGCGAATTCGGAGCGACGCGTCGCAAGCTCGCTGATCGTGCCGGTCAGGTAGATATCGACCACCTGCCAGCGGCCGTCCTGGCTTGCGTCCTCGCGCGTCAGGTAATTGAGCACGACCGGCTCGCCGTCGGACTTGATGAGGCGAGTCGCAACCAGGGTCGAGTCGCCGACGGACTTCGCCCCGTCCGTCACGAACTTCTCACCGGAATAGCCGTCGAAGCGGCGGGCGTAGGTCGCGGTGATGAAGCGCCGGAACGCGTCGACGAGCTGCGCCTGCTGGTCGTCACTCAGGGTCGACCAGCCGCTGCCGACCGCAATCCGCGTCATATAGGCGACGTCGAACACCTGGCGCACGACCGGCTCGAGTGCTGCATAGCGTCCCTTGTAGCCGAGCTTCTGGGCGTTCTGCATGACCGCGAGCAGGCTGCTGTTCAGGCTGCTCACGACCGCGCTCGGGTCGCCCGCCGGCAACGCCGGTGCCGCCAAAGCGGGTGCCGCGCTCGAAAACGCGACCAAACCGGCCAGCATCATGCCTCGCGCTGCCGCGTACCAGGCCCTCATCACTCGTCTCCGTCTCGGTCCGCGAACTGCCGAGGATGGCCCCCCATGGCGCTCGCATTGCATCTGTCTGTTCGCCCGGACACTCGCGGAGGCGAGCCCGGCATTGAATGACGGTTATATATGGATGCGCCTAAGTGATATTGCGCTGCAATAATAATGCAGCTTTCGTATGGCTGCGTCCTGCGCGATGCACGTCACGCGCGAAGCGGCCGCGCGTTCACCGCGGCAACGCGTGCGAAACTCGGTTTTGCCTTGCCGGGGCCGATCCCCCTACACTGGCGCCGACCTTTTTCCCTGCCGCAAGGAAATTCCACGACATGAGCCGCAGCGACCTTCACCCGCCGGTCGAGCCTTATGAGTCTGGCCTGCTCGCGGTCGATCGCCTGCACCGGATCTATTGGGAGCAGTGCGGCAATCCTGCCGGCATTCCGGTCGTGTTCCTGCATGGCGGTCCCGGCTCCGGCTCGACGCCGACCCATCGGCGTTTCTTCGACCCGGCGGCCTATCGCGCCGTGCTGTTCGATCAGCGCGGCGCCGGCCGGTCGACGCCGGTCGGCGCGCTCGAGGACAACACCACGCCTCACCTCGTCGCCGATCTCGAGCGGCTGCGCGAAAGCCTGGGCATCGAGCGCTGGCTCGTGTTCGGCGGCTCCTGGGGCTCGACGCTGGCGCTTGCCTATGGCCAGGCGCATCCGGAGCGCTGCCTCGGATTCGTGCTGCGCGGCATCTTCCTGTGCCGGCCGAGCGAGATCGACTGGTTCTTGAACGGCATGTGCACGATCTTTCCGGAGGCCTCGCGTGCCTTCGCCGAGTTCCTGCCGCTGGACGAGCGGGGCGACCTGCTTGGCAACTACTACCGCCGCCTCGTCGATCCGGAGCCGCGGGTCCATATGCCGGCGGCGCGGGCCTGGAGCACCTATGAGGGCAGCTGCTCGACCCTGCTGCCGTCGCCGGACACGATCGCCGCCTTCGGCGAGGACCGCATGGCGCTGGGCCTCGCCCGGCTCGAGGCGCACTACATGATCAATGGCGGCTTCCTGCCGCCGGGCGGTCTCTTGGGCGGCATCGACCGTATCCGCCATTTGCCGGCGGTCATCGTCCAGGGCCGTTACGACGTGGTCTGCCCCGCCGTCACCGCCGATGCGCTTGCGCGCGCCTGGCCCGAGGCCGAATACCAGGTCGTGCCCGATGCCGGGCATTCGGCGATGGAACCGGGTACGCGCCAGCGCCTGCTGGCCGCCCTCGACCGCATGCGCCGGCGCTTCAGCTGACCCCGCCTCGATCTTAAAAGCTTCTAGGCTTGGGCGTAGCGCTCGCCTATGGTGGCGCGCGCAAGCTGTTGGGGAGAAAGCTCTTGTCGAAACGTCGCCTTATTCCGGCCCTGGCCGCCGCGGCTGTCGCCCTGTGCGCGGGCCTTGTCAGCGCCCCGGCCAAGGCCGACTCAGTGCCTTATGACCCGGCTCTGCTCGTGGTGGGCGTCGGCGACTACAACGTCCTCCACAACATCCAGAACGAGGCGGTGTTCCGCGGCGAATATCGCTTCGGCACGCGCATCTTCTACATCCGGCCGATCGTCGGCGTCGAAACCAATACCGGCGGCGGCGTCTATGCCTATGGCGGCTTCGGCGTCAACCTGCCGATCACCGACCATATCGTGCTGTTCCCGTCGGGCGCCTTCGGCTATTGGGACCGCGGCAGCAGCAAGAACCTGGGCGCGCACGAGGAGTTCCGCACCGGCGCCGAGATCGCCTGGCGCTTCGACGATGCCTCGCGCATCGGCGTGTCGTTCCACCACATCTCGAACGCCGGCATCACCCAGCGCAACCCGGGCGTCGAGGAGGCGTTGGTCGAATACGCGATCCCGCTCGGCGGCATGTTCCCCTGAGATTTCGAGGCCCCGGTTGACGGCCGAGGCCTGATTGCCCGCAGGTCAGTAGCCAAGGGCGTGGGTCAGGTTCACGACGACGCCAATCGATAAGGCGGTGAATGTCAGGACGACGCCGAGCGAGCGGCCGGCGGAGGCGCCTCGGCTGCGGCTGAGGCCCACCGCATGGGCCGCTCGTCCGACGATCAGCAGGATGCCGATGGCATGCAGCGTGCCCGGCGCAGCACCCGCAAGCTCGGCCGAGCCGAGCAGGATCAGGCCGATCGGCGCATATTCCGTGAAGTTGCCGTGTGCGCGCACGGCCTGCTCGAGCGCGCTGTCGCCGCCGGTGCCGAGACCGATCGCCAGGCTGCGGCGCAGGCGGATCACGCGAAACGACAGCGCCATGAGGATGATGGCCGCGAGCGCCGCATAGAGCGGTGTGATGGCGAAATGCATCGAGGTGCTTCTCCGAGACGTTCCCTGAAGCCGGCCGTTCTCGAGAATCGGGCAGCCGGACTCGGGCGATTCTTGGGGACGGACGGCCGTCGAAGCAAGCGCGGCATCTGGCGCCGGGCCGGTTTCGTCAATTGGCTGGCCTCCGCCACGCGCATCATGGATCATGACAGCGACGAGGTTCGACCGGTCGAGGGCTGAAGCGGATGGTGACAGGTGCCACCGGTGGAAATGACGCGGATGTGGTCGTCGTCGGGGCGGGGCCGTCCGGGCTGACGGTCGCAGCGGAATTGGCGCGCCATCGCATCCGGGTGCGGGTGGTCGACCAGGCCCAGGGCCCGACGCTGCATTCCCGCGCCTCGGTCGTCCATGTCCGCACCCAGGAGATGCTGGCGGCCATGGGGCTCGCCGACCGCTTTGTCGCGCGTGCCTTTCCGCTCGAGGCGATCTCGCTGCACGCGTTCGGCAAGTTCATGGGCGGCATCCGCCTGTCCGGTGCCGACAGCGCTTTTCCGGCGCCGCGCATCATCGGCCAGGATGTGACGGAGCGGCTGCTGCTCGAACGGCTCGACGAATGCGGCGTCCCGGTCGAGCGCGGCGTCGAGGCGGTGGCCGCGGTCGACGCGGGCGACCACATCACGCTCGAGCTCAAGCGGGCCGACGGCGGCACTGATCGGCTCCAGGCGCAATATGTAGTGGCGGCCGACGGGGTCGGAAGCCGGCTACGCACAGCGGCGGAGATCCCGTTCGACGGTGAGCACGGCGAGCGAGGCGACGGCTTCGAATTCCTGCAGACCGACTGCGAGGTGCGCTGGTCCTACCCGTCGGGCCGCGGCTATCTGTTCGTCACCAAGGATAGGTTCCTGGGTCTGTTCCCGTTCGACGCCGACGGCGCCTTCCGCATCGTCTGCGCCCGCGCCGACCAGGATCCGAAGCGGACCGAGCCACCGGACCTGGACGAGATCGAGGCGATCCTGCGCGAGATCGCCGATCCCGACGCGACGCTGCTCGAGCCGCGCTGGCTCAACCGGCTGCGCGGCACGCCAAAGCTCGCCAAGCAATTCCGCGCGGGCCGCCTGTTCCTGATCGGCGACGCGGCGCACGCCCATCTGCCGATCGGCGGCCAGGGCATGAACACGGGCATGCAGGACGGCTTCAATCTCGGCTGGAAGCTGGCAGCGGTCATCAAGGGCGAGGCCCGGCCGGAGCTGCTCGATACCTATCATGCCGAGCGCCATCCGATCGCCGACGATCTGTTGAAATTCACCGATCGCGGCTTCCACAGCATGGTGAGGCCGGGCGACCTCGCCCAGCGCGCCATGAAGCTGTTCGGCGCCAGCGTCATGGGGCTCGAGGCCGTGCAGGAGCGGCTGAGGCGCACGGTTGGCGAAGTGCCGGTTGCCTATCTCATGAGCGCGCTCAGCGAGGACCATGGCGGCACGATCGGGCCGATCGCGGGCGAGCGGGCGCCTGACGGCGTCGCGGTCCGCGCCGTCGACCGGCGCACCTTGCGCCTGCTGCAGGAAATCGAGGGCGAGGGTTGGAACCTGTTGATCTTCGCCGGACTCGATCAGTCGGACGTCGGCGGCAAACTGGCGGAGATCGCAGAAGCCGCGGTCGCGGGCTTCGGGCGCCGAGTCCGCCCGGTGCTCGTCACCCCCGATCGGCCGCCGGCCGCCTGGCCCGGCGACGTGCTGATCGACCGCGATCAGCTGCTGCACGACCGCTATGGCGTGCGCCATGCCGCACTTTATCTGCTCCGGCCCGACCGCTACGTGGGCTTCCGGGCGCCCGCGACCCAGGCGGAGCTCCTGGAGAAATATCTCGCTCGCTGGCTCGTGCCCGCGGCGGAACTGGTCGACGGCGCGGCAGAGTAGCGCTGCGGACGGGCCCAAGGGACGCGCATGAAACAAAACCGCCGGGAAACGGAATCCCGGCGGTCTCATGATCTCATGCGAAGAAGCGGCACCCCTCGGCGAGCGGGGCGCTGGCAGGCCTCTTTAGGCGGCCTTCGCGGCCTTGGCGGCGGCGGCCTTCTCGATCTGCTTCTTCAGACGGCGTGCCTCGGCCGGCAGCTTGGACGCCGCGGTCGACAGCAGGAAGGCATCGATGCCGCCATTGTGCTCGATCGTGCGGATCGCGTTGGTCGACAGGCGCAGACGCACGGCGAAGCCCAGCGTGTCCGACAACAACGAGGTCACCTGCAGGTTCGGCATGAACCGGCGGCGGGTCTTGTTGTTGGCGTGGCTGACGTTGTTACCCGTCTGCACACCCTTGCCGGTGATATCGCACTTTCTGGCCATGACGTGTCTCTTCGCAAAAACTGGTGTCGGCCGCTCTTCTCTTGCGAGGGCAGCCGGAACAAGGCTGCGGTATCTACGCGAGGTCGGGCGGCGCGTCAACAGGAGTCCGGATTTTTCCTGTTCGTTACGCCGAAAGGCTGGCTTGCGCTATTCGCCGAGGAAGAGCGCAAGGAGCCGGCGCGCGCCCGCCATCGCAGTCATGGTGCCGGCCGCGACCGCCGCCTCGATCTCGGGAATGCGCCCGGCGATCGCCGGCCGGCGGCGCAGCGCCTCGATCATGCCGTCGCCCAAGTCGGCCCAAAGGGCGGCCTGCGCCTGGGCCGCCCGCCGGCGCGCCTTCTCGCCCGCAGCCTCAAACGCGGCTTCGTGCCGCTCGATCGCGGCCCAGGCCGCATCCAGCCCCTGGCCGGTCACGGCCGAGACGGCCAGCACCTCGGGCTGCCACAGCGGCGAGAGCGGGCGGAGCAGCCGGAGGGCCGCGCGATAGTCGCCGACCGCGACCCGGGCCTTGGCTTCGAGCTCGCCGTCCGCCTTGTTGACAAGCAGCAGCTCGGCCAGCTCGACGATGCCCTTCTTGATGCCCTGCAGCTCGTCGCCAGCCGACGGCAGCAGCAGCAGGCAGAAGAGATCGACCATGTCGGCGACCGCGGTCTCCGACTGACCGACGCCGACCGTCTCGACCAGGATCACGTCGAAGCCCGCGGCCTCGCATAGCACGATCGACTCGCGCGTGCGCCGGGCGACGCCGCCCAGGGTGCCGCCGCTTGGGCTGGGGCGGATGAAAGCTGCCTCGGCGCGGGCGAGCTCGGTCATGCGCGTCTTGTCGCCCAGGATCGAGCCGCCGGTCCGGCGCGACGACGGATCGACCGCCAGCACCGCGACGCGATGCCCCTGCCGGATCAGCATGAGGCCGAACGCCTCGATGAAGGTCGACTTGCCGACGCCGGGCACGCCCGAGAGCCCGATGCGGATCGAATTGCCGGCGTGCGGCAGCACGCGTTCGATCAGCGCTTCGGCCTCGGCCCGGTGATCGGGCCGGGTCGATTCGACGAGCGTGATGGCGCGGGCGAGCGCCCGCCGGTCGCCGGCGGCGATGGCGGCGGCGCGCGCCTCGAGTGGCGCGGGATGGGCAGCGGCCTCGTTCATGGCCGAGGCATCATAAGGGAAGCAGGGGTCAGAGATAGCCCTTGATGTCGATGCTCGTCTGCTTGCCGATCTTGTCGTAGGTCTCCCCCAGCCACCTGTCGGCCTGGGCGCGGCCCAGCTCCTTGAGATAATGGAGGAATTCCGGGTCGGCGTTCATCTTGCTCGAAGCGCCGAACTCCTTCATGTGCTCTTCGGCGCTGATCAGGTGGATGTGCATCACTTTCAGGCGCGAGACATGGTCGCCGTGCAGCATGTCCTGGTGGATCAGGCGCTGGACAAAGGCGATCGCGCGCAGTTCGCGCATCAGCGTCGAATTGAATGTGATCTCGTTGAGGCGGTTCAGGATCTCCGACGTGGTCTGCGGCGTGCCCTCGCGCTCGACCGGGTTGATCTGCACGATCACCACGTCCTGGCTCTCGCAGCCGTAGATCAGCGGGAAGATCGCCGGGTTGCCCATGTAGCCGCCGTCCCAGTAGGGATCGCCGTCGATCTCGATCGCCTGGAACACGGTCGGCAGGCAGGCGGACGCCAGGAGCGCGTCAATCGACAGGTCCTTGCGGTCGAACACGCGGATCTTGCCGGTCCGCACGTTGGTTGCCGACACGAACAGGTTGAGGTTCTTGCAGCGGCGGATGCGCGCGATGTCGATCTCCTCTTCCAGCACCGTGCGGATCGGGTGCCAGTTGAGCGGATTGGTCTGGTAGGGCGAAAACGCCCGGCCGATCGTGTCGAGCAGCAGGTAGCCGGGCGACGTGTCGAGGTTCCAGTTGCCCATCAGCCGGTCCATCAGGCTGCGCTGGACGGGGCTGTAGCGCGAGAAGTCGCTGATCCGGCCCCAGAACTGATTAAGCGAGGCGCGGGCGCCCTCGCGCCCGCCGTCGACATAGCCTTGCGCCAGGGCCGCGGCGTTCATGGCGCCGGCGCTGGTGCCGCTGATGCCGTCGATCTCGAGCCGATCGTCCTCGAGCAGCCGGTCGAGCACGCCCCAGGTGAAGGCGCCGTGCGAGCCGCCGCCTTGGAGTGCCAGGTTGATGCGTTTCGGTCCGTTCTGTTTGGTGCGCGTCTTCTTCGGTGGGATGGGCGCGTCGAGCATGTCGGTCATGGGCGGAAAGACCTCAATCGATGAAGCGGCGGCGCAAAAGATGGGTGCAGTGGTGCTGAAAAGCTAGCCGTCGCTCGGCGATGCAGCCATCGCGAGGCGGGAGGCCTCGCGCCGGAACAGTTGTTCGATGAACTGGGCCACCACGTCGACGCGCCGGTCCGGCTGCGGCAGCGCCTGGGCCACCAGATAGATGTCGTGATGGAACACGGCCGCGTCGGGCAGGACGCGCGTAAGCCCGTTCTCCGCCGCCGCCTGAGGCAGCAGGGCGGCAATGCCGAGACCGGCACGGGCCGCCAGCAGGTGGCCCGCCATGGTGTTGATGCGGATCGGCTGGCGCGCGGCCGGCGCCAGTTCGGCGAGCCAGCGCGGAATCGGGAAATCGGCATAGGCCGGATCCCAGCCGATGATTTCGTGCTGGGCCAGATCGCCCGCCGTCGCGGGCGTGCCGCGCCGGGCGAGATAATCGGGCGCGGCATAGAGGCAGATGGCGAGGCCGGCGAGGCGGCGGATTGTAAGACCGCCGGCCTCGCGCGGCGGATAGAGCCGGACCGCGAGATCGGCCTCGCGCCGGGCGAGCTTGATCGTCTCGACGCTGGCGACGATCTCGAGTTCGAGCTCGGGATGGGCGGCCCTGAGCTCGCCCAGCGCCGGCAGCAGGAACCATTGGCCCAGCATCTCGGCCACCGCGATGCGCACGGTGCCGGCGATCACGCCCGGCGCATCGAAGCGGCGGCGGCTCACGGCGGCGAGCGCCTCTTCCGCCCGCTCGGCCGCCGGCAGCAGTTCGGAGCCGGCCTCGCTCAGCACATAGCCCTCGCGCCGGCGCAGGAACAGCGGCGCCTTCAACGCCGCCTCGAGCGCCTCGATCCGGCGGGTCACCGTCGACTGGCTGACATGGAGCCGGCGCGCCGCCCCGGTCAGGCTGCCGTCGCGCGCCACGGCGAGGAAATATCTGAGGTCGTTCCAATCCATGGCCGGCACGATGCCCCAAAAGCTCCTTATTCGTCATCCCCGCGAAGGCGGGGATCCAGGGCTGCGGTAAAGACTACCGCGCCTCGTTGTCGCCCAGCGAGCCCGCGGCTCTGGATTCCCGCCTGCGCGGGAACGACGGAAGGAGTGAGACTTCACCGCAAAAACGGCAAATGACTTGGCGCTCTTCGCTGTCGGCTTCCGGCAGATCCGGGCGCAGATGTCATGACGGTTTCGCCATTCGATGGAGGAAGAACCTCATGACCACCGTCACCAAGGCCATCCAGATGAGCGAGGTCGGCCCGGCCGACCGGCTCCGTCTCGTCGATCTGCCGGTTGCAGCACCCGGCCCCGGCGAGCTCTTGATCCGCCAGACTGCGATCGGCATCAACTATGTCGACGTCTATCATCGCCAGGGCAGGTACCCGCTGCCGCTGCCGGCGGTGCCGGGCGTCGAGGCGGCGGGTGTGGTCGAGGCGGTCGGCTCGTCCGACACCGGCTTCGCGGTCGGCCAGCGCGTCGCCTATGCGACCTTCCCGGCCGGTGCCTATGCGGGCCATCGCGTCATGCCGGCCAACCGGGTCGTGGCAGTGCCTGACGGGGTCGACGACCGCACGGCGGCTGCTGCCCTCTTCGCCGGCCTCACGGCCCATTACCTGATCCACCGGGCCTATCCGGTGCGCGCTGGTGACTGCGTGCTGTTCCATGCCGCGGCCGGCGGCGTCGGCCTCATCGCCGGGCAATGGCTGAAGGCGCTCGGCGCACGCGCGATCGGCACGGTCGGCTCAGCCGCCAAGCGGGCGGTCGCGCGCGATCATGGCTATGACGAAGTGCTGGTGTTGGGCGAGGACGACGTGCCGGCCCGGGTGCGTGCCGCGACGGGAGGCCGCGGCGTGCCGGTCGTGTTCGATTCGGTCGGCCGCGACACGATCGATCTGTCGCTCGACAGCCTGGCACCGCACGGCATGCTCGTCAGCTTCGGCACCGCGTCCGGTTTCGTGCCGCCTATTGAGATCGAGACCCTGCGCGCCAAGGGGTCGCTCCAGGTCTCGGCGCCGACCTACGGCACCTATCTCGCGACGCGCGCCGATCTCGAGGCTGGTTCGGCAGCACTCTTCGCCATGCTCGCGCGCGGCGCCATCCGCGTCGAGATCGGCGGGATCTATCCGCTCGCCGAGGCGGCGCGGGCGCATGCCGATCTTGAAGGGCGGCGCACGACTGGCTCGCTGCTGCTGATCCCCTAACCGGCAGTGACCTCGACTTCGACCTCCATGCCGTAGAAGTCCTCGGCGTTGCCGGTATAGCTGCCGCTCAAGGGCACGGCCTGGGACGCGTCGCGGGCGACCGCGACGCGGATCAGGTTGCACCCGCCGGCGAGCGCGTTGGTCGGGTCGAATTCGACCCAGCCGGCGCCGGGCAGATAGACTTGCACCCAGGCATGGGTGGCACCGCCGCCAACCAGGCCGCCGGAGGCGCCGACGAGCGCCTCGTCATAGAGATAGCCGGATACGAAGCGCGCGGCGAAGCCCAGGCTGCGCACAGCCTCCATCATGAACAGCGCGAAGTCCCGGCAGCTGCCGCTGCCGAGGTCGAGCGTCTCGGTCGGCGTCTGGGTACCCATCTCCTCGCGCCGGCAATAGCTGAACTCGTTCCGGATCGCGCGGGTGATGGCGAGCAGCACGTCCATGGTCCGGGGAGCGGCGCCGCCCTGGCCGGTGACGAAGCGGCGTGCCCAGGCGTCGACCTGGTGCTCGGGGTCGGGGTAGTGCCGCTCGTCGGTCCGGCCGAGATCCGGCACCTCGTCGGCGGCATAGCTGAACGGATAGAGCTCGGCATAGGGCTCAAGCACGAAATCCTGCGCGCCGATCGGGAAATGTTCGGCAGTGAAGCTCGACTCGATGACAAGCTCGGTCGTGGGCGTGGTGAAGCTCGCGATCACGATCGAGTTGCCGAACACGTCATGGATCCAGCGGACCTGCGCTGGCGGCGAGATCGTGAGGCCGGTCTCGACGAGGCGCAGATCGTGGCTGTCGCGCGGGCGGCACATCAGGCGATGCTCGCCCAGGGTCACCGGATTGGCGTAGCGATAGACCGTCCGATGCCGGACCGTCAGCTGTGTCGACATGAATCCCCCGCGCACGATGCGGGGCGGCCCCGCAGCTCGTCGATCGATGGCCTATATAAATAAGTGCGATCCTGGCGACTAGTTTCCGACTGCCCGGCCGATCACGGCATCAGGCGCGGCGGCGGATGCCCAGATAGAGTGTGAGCACGAGGCTCGCGCCGATCACGACGGCGATGATCCCCGGGCCGGTTAGGCCCAAGCCGCCGAACAGCGCGAACAGGAAGCCGCCCGCGAGCGCGCCGATCGCGCCCAGGGTGAGGTAGGTCGGGCGGCTGGCACCATTGCCGGCGACGAGGCTCGCGAGCCACCCCAGGCCCAAGCCCAGGGCCAGCCAGACGACAACCGACATCCGCGCGAACCTCCTGTTCCGAGAGGTGGCCGATCAGGGCCGATCGCTCAATCCTGGATTTCGGCGGCGATTTCGGCAAGTGCCGCCTCGCGTTCGGCGGCCCGCCGCTGCCGCGCCCACATGGCGGCATAGGCGCCGCCGAGCCGCAGCAGCTCGCCGTGCCGGCCGCGCTCGATGATCCGGCCGTGGTCGAGCACCAGGATCTCGTCGGCATCGACGACGGTCGAGAGGCGATGGGCGATGACGACGGTCGTGTGATCGGTCGAGACCTGGCGCAGGCTCGCCTGAATCTCCTGTTCGGTGGCGCTGTCGAGCGCACTCGTCGCCTCGTCGAAGATCAGGATCGCCGGCGCCTTCAGGATGACGCGCGCGATCGCGACGCGCTGCTTCTCGCCGCCCGAGAGCTTGAGGCCCCGTTCGCCGACCCGCGTCTCGTAGCCATCCGGCAGGCGGGCGACGAAATCATGGATCCGGGCGAGCCGGGCCGCCTCGATGATCTCGGCCTCGCTCGCGTCCGGGCGGCCATAGGCGATGTTGTAGCGGATCGTGTCGTTGAACAGCACCGTGTCCTGCGGCACGACGCCGATCGCCCGGCGCAGCGAGCCCTGGGTGACGTCGCGCAGGTCCTGGCCGTCGATCTCGATCGACCCGCCGGTCACGTCGTAGAAGCGGAACAGGAGACGCGCGATGGTCGACTTGCCGCCGCCGGACGGGCCGACGATCGCGACGGTCTGGCCGGCCGGCACCTCGAACGAGACCTCGTCCAGGATCGGCCGGCGCGGATCATAGGCGAAGCTCACCCGCTCGAACCGGACGCGGCCGCCGCGGGCGACGACGAGCTCCGGCGCGCCCGCTCGGTCCTCGACCTCGGCCGGCTCATGGAGCAGCCGGTACATGGCCTCGACGTCGATCAGCGACTGTTTGATGTTGCGGTAGACCATGCCCAGGATATTGAGCGGCTGGTAGAGCTGCAGCAGGTAGCTGTTGACCAGTACGAAGTCGCCGACCGTCAGCCGATGCTGGGCGACGCCCGCACCGGCCAGGATCATCATCAGCACGAGCCCGCTCGAGATGATCAGGCCCTGGCCGAGATTGAGCAGCGACAGCGAGGTCTGGCTGCGCACGGCCGCGCGCTCGAACGCCTGCTTTGCCAGGTCGAAGCGCCGGGCCTCGTGCGCCTCGTTCGAGAAATACTTGACCGTCTCATAGTTCAGGAGACTGTCGATCGCGCGCGCGTTGGCCTCGCCGTCGCGCTCGTTCATCTCGCGGCGGAAGCGCACGCGCCACTGGGTGATGCCGATGGTCCAGGCGACATAGGCGACGATGGTCGCAAGCGTGGCCAGCATGAAGCGCGCGTCGTAGCGGCGCCACAGGATGGCCGAGACCAGCAGGATCTCGAGCAGCGTCGGCCCGATGTTGAAGAGCGTGAAGGACAGGAGATATTCGATGCCCGTGGTGCCGCGCTCGATCGAGCGGCTGAGGCCGCCTGTTTGCCGCTCCAGGTGGAAGCGCAGCGACAGCGCGTGGAGATGGCGGAACACTTCGAGGGCGATCCGCCGGATCGCCCTCTGTGCCACCTTGGCGAACACCAGCTCGCGCAGCTCGCCCGCCGCCTGGGCCGCGACACGGGCGAGGCCGTAGAAGATAATGAGTGCCACCGGCACCAGGACCAGCGGCTGCGCGGCGAGGGAGAGCGCGTCGACCGCCTGCTTGTAGATGAGCGGGATCGCGACGGTGGCGAGCTTGCCCGCGACGATGAGGGCGAGTGCCGCCAGGACCCGCAGCCTAAGCTCGGGTTCGTGCCTCGGCCAGAGATGGGGCGAGAGGTGGCGCAGCACCGCGAACTGCGCGCTGAACGAGGCGGCCGGCGCGCGGGGTTCCGTGGAAATGGTTCGAATTCGGTCTCGCATGCGCCGGACGGTACCGCCGTGTTCTCCGCTGCGCCAGCGTCAGGCTGTCAGAGTGCCAACGCGGCGTGCTCCGTCGCGCGATGCCGGCGCAGCACCCGGGTCGCGAGCCAGGACGAGACCAGCATCAGGGCAGCACCCAGTATATAAGGTGCCGACGGACCGCCGAGCGAAAAGGCCGAGCCGGCGACGGCGGGGCCCAGCAGCCGGGCGAGCGAGCCCACGGACTGGTTGACGCCGAGGATGCCGCCCTGCTCGGTCGCGCGTGCCTCGCGCGAGATCAGGCTGGTCGTGGACGGCTGCGCCATGCCCATGCCGAGGGCCAGCAGCGACGAGGCGCCGATGCCGACGATCGGCGTCATGGCGGCGGCGAGCAGCGCCAGGCCGATCGCAATCGTGATGGTGCCGGCGAGCAGCATGCGCGGCTCGCCGAAGCGCTTGGTCAGTCGGCCGATGAGGCCGCCCTGGATCAGCACGAGCACGATGCCGACCATGGCGAAGAGTTCGCCGACCTGGCGCGGTCCCCAGCCGAAGCGGGCGAGCGCCCAGAGCGCGAAGGTCGTCTCCATGCCGGCGAAGGCGAAGGTCGTGGTGAAGAACAGGGTCATGAGCCGGCGCAGGTTCGGCCGGGCGAAGGCGCTACGGATCTGGGCGATCCGGCCGATCCGATGCCGGGCCGCCTCGGCCCGCCGTTCCGGCGGCAGCGATTCCTTGAGCAGCAAGGTGGCCAGCACCAGCGCCAGCGCCGAAAAGCCGGCGGCGGCATAGGCCGGCAGCGCCACGGTGATGGCGTTCGGATCTCCGCCTGCAAGCGCGCCGCCGATCGCCGGGCCGACGATGAAGCCCAGGCCCAGCGCCGCCCCCATCAGGCCCATGCCTTTGGCCCGGTTCTCCGGCGCCGTCACGTCGGCGATATAGGCTTGTGCCACCGAGATGTTGCCGGCGCTGATGCCCTGCAGCGCGCGGGCGGCGAACAGCATCCAGAGCGCATCGGCATGCGCCAGCCACAAATAGGCGGCGACCGAGGTCGCCGTGCTGACCAGCACGATCGGCCGCCGGCCGATCCGGTCGCTCAAGCGGCCCCATAGCGGCGCCGCGACGAGCTGCAGCCCGGAATAGGTTGCGAGCAGCATCGTCACCGCCAGGGGCGCCGCGCCGAAATGTTCGCCGTAGAACGGCAGCAGGGGGATGATGACGCCAAATCCGACGAGGTCGGTAAAGACGACCAGAAGCATGATCAGCATGACGGCCTTCATACCGCGCGACCGCGCCCAGCGACAGGGGCCAGATGGCAGTCCCGCATGCGGCGCGAGCGCGCGCGTGTTGGGCGCCGCCGTGGGATGGCGCCGGGCCGGACGAGGGTGTGAACTGGTTCACAGCTATCCCGCGAGGTTGTCGTTGAGAATTCGCGCGATCTTGCGATGAATCGGAAACGGCCTCAGTAATGGATCGAGCGAGAAAGACGGCTCGCTAGCCGCAAAAAATTCATGTCTTCTTATTTTCTGCTCGATATAATTTTCCCGCTTCCGCCATCCGATGCCGTGGCCTTGTAAAAGCGATGTAAAGATCCGGTAAAATCCGGGGGGATGAGCAAGTGTCGAGCATATTCCAAAGCGCATTCCTTGGGGGGCATCGTCCGCCGAGCGGTTGCAAAACGCGCTCGAGGCACGGGCAATGACTGGTTTCGGGGGGCAGATGGACCTGCTGATCGACCAAACGGGCCAGCCGTGGCCTAACGGTTCGACCGCCCTGCGCCGATATCTCGGCCAGCCGAGCTCGACCGCCGATCTCGCCGGTTTCGTCGTCTGCAACCTGGGTTTCGCCCGGTTGCGCATCCGGCAGGGGACGATCCTGCTCTCCGTCCGCGCCGGCCAGCTGGAATTCCGCGCGCTCGAGGCGGTCGTGCGCTTCCTGGTGACCGAAACCTGGCAGCGGCTGGTGATCGAGCACATGGATCGGCGGCCGGACTATGAGATCTTCGGCCGGGTCGAAGACGCGGTCGCCCGGCTCAAGGATCTGAGCGCGCCCTCGGTGGCCCTGGCACCACGCGATCCGTTCTTCAGCCAGGAACTCTCGCTCGACCGGCTCGCTCAATCCGGCCAGCAATCCCTGCAGTCCCTGCTGGCACTCTGGCGGGCACGCCGCGGCCAGCTGGCACCGAACCAGATCATCGCGATGATGCCGGGCCCGTTGAAGTCGCGCATGGTGCTGACCCGCATGCATCGTCCCGACAGCCTGGCGCCGAGCCGGGCGCTGGTCGAGCATATCGGCTCGGGCTTCCGCGTGTTCGATGCCTGCTGGGCGCTGGGCGCCGTCGGGCGCGACCTCGAGCAGCTGCCGGATCCAGGCTATGGTGAGAGGTCTGCCCGAGCGTACCACGAGGTGGCGGCGCTCGGGCAGCCGAGGTTCGAGCATGTCGATGCGGTGATCGACGTGCCGGGACGCCCGGTGACGCGCAGCCGCTACGAACGCCTGATGCTGCCCTGGCGGTCGCGCGGCGAGCTCTTCGTCTGCGGCGCCTCGGTGCTCCGCTCCTCATACCCGCTCGAACCGGCCGCGGCCCAGGCGGTCAGGTCCTGAAGCATCTCCTCGGTCGCCATCCGGATCAGATGGAGGTCGAGGTCGCCGCGGAACGAGCCCGTGAAGCGGATCATGGGCTCGACCTTGGTATAACCGTATGAGCGGACGACGCCCTTCTCCACCAGCGCCGGCTCGACCATGCTGACTGTGTAGTCGGTCTCCCACCGGGCATGGGCATAGGCGCGCGAGATCCGGGGCAGGATGCTCGACAGCCCGATGCCGCGGCAGCGCGGGTGATACCAGCCGCCGCCGGAAAAGACGACCCGACCGCCGATCTGCGCGGCCGATGGCGCCAGCACCTCGCAACGCTCGCCCGCGGCGAGGTGCGGTGCCGGATCCCGATAGAACAGGCGGAGCGAGGCGAGCTCGGCCGCGAGCGAGCTCTGCTGCAGCGGCAGGAAACGCGCTGCCTGCGTTGCGACGATCTCGTCGTCGGCGTCGCAGCCGGCGATCCAGAAGGCATTTGCCGGGTCGAGATCGCTGTGCACCGGGTTGAAGATCGGCACCAGCCTGCCCCAGCTGGCGCGCGATTGCTCGTTCACCTGCCGCAGCAGATCGAAATCCTGCTGCAGCGACAGGCGGATGCCTCGGTCGAAGGCGGCGCGGTCGGCCTGCAGCATGAACCGGGCCAGCAGCCGGATCGGCCCCTTGTCGAGCTGGATCTGATCCGGCAGCCGTTCGGACACGGATATCTTGGTCATTTTGGCTCACCGATAGTTGAGACGAACTATTGGCGACGCCATTTGAGCGAGGCGACAACGCCCCGAGCGTCAATCTTGAGTACAGATTGTTCGGGCTTACTCGGTCGATGAGGCTGCCGCCGGCGATGCCGTCTCGGCCGGGCCGGCGGCGACGGCGAGGAAGCGACCCATCAATTCCGCCATGGTGCCAGCGGAGCCGGTCGGCACGGCGCCGTCGACGAAGCCCCGATCGGCCAGACGCCGGAGGAACGCCGCGTCGCGGGACAGGATATGGATCGGCACGTCGTGCGAGGCGCTCGCGTGGCCGATCAGCGCCGGCGGCTGGTGGTCGCCCAGGATGATGGCGACGGCGCCGGCGTCGAGTGCCTGCGGCAGCCATTGGGCGAGCACGGTCAGGTCGTACTCGACCGACTGCAGGTACGGCCCGGCCAGGTTGTTCCAGTCGGGCGGCGTCGCGATGCGGCGGGCCGTCTCGGGATCCTGGGTCAGGCGCTCGGCGTCCGCCGGCTCCGCCACGACCGGCGGCACCGGATGAAACGGAATATGGCTCGACACCAGCACGATCTGGGCGAACAGCGGCCGGGCCGGGTCGCGCGGCAGGGCAAGGGCGCGGTCGAGCGCATATTGGTCCGGAATGGCGAACCAGCCGAAGTTCGGGCCGGTATATTGGAAATCGTCAGTGCCGACGATCCGCTCGAAGCCCCAGAAGGCGGCGTTGGCAAGCGGCGTCTTCAGGCCTGGCTGGATGTCGAAGGTCTGCCAGCCGGCCTTGGCCATGACGCCGGGCCAGGTCGGCCGATCGGTCGTCGTCTCCAGCGTGTAGAGTCGCTGATTGGGAAGCCAGGTCCCGGCATCGACCGTGCCGTGGGCGAACCAGGAACCGCCGCCGTAGGTCGGCGAAGCGATGCGCGCGCTGCGCAGGCTGACGCCCGCCGCCGTGAGCCGCTCCTGGAACTGGGTCAGCGCCGGCAGTGCCCGGGTGCGGAGCTCCGGATCGTCGAGCAGCACGGCGCCGTAGGATTCGAAGAAGATCAGCCAGACGTCGCGCCGGCCGAGGCCGCCGAGGGCCGTCGGCGTGGCGGGCGGCGGACCGAGCCGCGCCAGGAAAGCGCTTTGGTCGCCGTGGGCGAGCCTCCAGGCATCGACCACGGTTCCGGCCTGACGGTCGAGCGACGTCACGGTGCCGAGCGCCACGAAGCGGGCGCCCTCGGGCGTGCGCGCGACAATGAAGGCGAGGGTCGCGAGGCCGAGCGGCAGCAGCCTGAGCGCCTGCGGCCATTGGCCGAGCCCGCGCTCGACGGCGCCGAGACTGAGGGCGATCGCGGCGACGAGGCCGATCGGCACGATGAGTGCCGCGACGGCGGCGCCGAGCAATTGCCAGGGGCTGGCGGCGCCGGCGAAGAGCGAGACAAGCGACGGCACATGGCCGAGGTCGGCGGCAAGATCGAGATCGCGACCCATCAGCGCCGGCCCCTCGACGTCGGCGAGATGGACGAGCGCCAGCGGCAACAGCACGGCGGCCAGGAACCAGCGCAGCGGCCAGGGCCAGCGCCGGCCGACGAGCGGCGCCAGCGAGACGACGGCGAGGAGCGCCAGGAATTCGGCCGGCACGCGCGGGTCAAGCGAGGGCAAACGGCCGACCCGGCTTGCGGTCAGCGCGAACAGGCCGAACAGCAGGATCAGCCCCACGAGCATGGCCAGGCTCGGGTATTTGACGCTCTCGCGCCGCCGCCGGATCCGGTTCGTTGACTGCATGTGCCGTTCCCTTGCGCGTCATCCGTTCGATGCCGCGGCTCTGTGGGGGGAGCTCCAAGGGCTTGAGATAGCGCAAAGCGCCACAGGGCGTAACCGTGTTCGATCGTCTCAAGGCGGTCGCCTTGCGGCACTTGGGCGCGGCGCCCATATCTCCCCTTGGGTCGGGCCGCGCATCAGCCGATGGCGGCCCGAAATGGTGTGCTTCGGGCACCGAAAGGAGACAGTATGAATATCGAAAAGTTCACGGAGCGATCCCAGGGCTTCCTTCAGGCCGCCCAGGGCCTGGCGCAGCGGCGCAATCATCAGCGCCTGATGCCTGAACATCTCATGAAGATCCTGCTCGACGACAAGGAAGGTCTTGCTGCCAACCTGATCCGCAGCGCCGGCGGCGACCCGGCGGTGGCGCTCAACGGCGTCGAGACGGCGCTCGAGAAGCTGCCGCGCGTCGAGGGTGCTGGCGCCGGCCAGGTCTATCTGGGGCCAGAGCTCGCGCGCGTGCTCGACAATGCGGAGGAGCAGGCGAAGAAGGCGAACGATAGCTTCGTTACCGCCGAACGGATGCTTTTGGCCCTGGCGATCGCGAGCGGCCCGGCGGCCGATGCGCTGAAGAGCGCCGGCGTCACGCCGCAGAAACTCAATCACGCGATCGAGCAGATCCGCCAGGGTCGCACGGCCGACAGCACCAATGCCGAGGCCGGCTATGATGCACTCAAGAAATACGGCCGCGACCTGACCCAGGCGGCGCGCGACGGCAAGCTCGACCCGGTCATCGGCCGCGACGAGGAGATCCGCCGCACGATCCAGGTGCTGGCGCGCCGGACCAAGAACAACCCGGTGCTGATCGGCGAGCCGGGCGTCGGCAAGACCGCGATCGTCGAGGGCCTGGCGCTCCGGATCGCCCATGGCGACGTGCCGGAGGGGCTGAAGAACAAGAAGCTGGTGGCACTCGACCTGGGCGCGCTCATTGCCGGCGCCAAGTATCGCGGCGAGTTCGAGGAGCGCCTGAAGGCGGTCCTGGCCGAGGTCTCGCACGAGGCGGGACGCGTCGTCCTGTTCATCGACGAGCTGCATACGCTGGTCGGCGCCGGCAAGGCCGACGGCTCGATGGACGCCTCCAACATGCTGAAGCCGGCGCTGGCGCGCGGCGAGCTGCATTGCGTCGGCGCCACCACGCTCGACGAGTACCGCAAATATATCGAGAAGGACGCGGCGCTCGCCCGGCGCTTCCAGCCGGTGTTCGTCTCCGAGCCGACGGTCGCCGACACGATCTCGATCCTGCGCGGCCTTAAAGAGAAGTACGAGCTGCACCACGGCGTGCGCATCACCGACGGTGCGATCGTCGCGGCGGCGACCTTGTCGAACCGCTACATCACCGACCGGTTCCTGCCGGACAAGGCGATCGACCTGGTCGACGAGGCGGCCTCGCGCCTCAAGATGGAGGTCGATTCCAAGCCTGAGAACATCGACGAGCTCGACCGGCGCATCGTGCAGCTCAAGATCGAGCGCGAGGCGCTGGCGCGCGAGAGCGATGCCGCGTCCCAGGAGCGGCTCGAACGCTTGAAGGGCGAGCTCGCGGAGCTTGAAGAGAAGAGCGCCGCCCTGACCGCGCAATGGCAGGCCGAGAAGGACAAGCTCGCCGGCGCCAGCAAGCTCAAGGAGCAGCTCGACCAGGCGCGCACCCAGCTCGAGCAGGCGCAGCGCCAGGGCGACTGGGCCAAGGCGGGTGAGCTGACCTACGGCCGCATCCCGGCGCTTGAGGCGCAGCTCAAGGAGGTCGAGGCCCAGGGCGGCGACAAGATGTTGGAGCAGGCAGTGGCCGAGCAGCATATCGCCGGCATCGTCTCGCGATGGACCGGCATCCCGGTCGAACGCATGCTGGCGGGCGAGCGCGAGAAGCTGCTCAACATGGAGCGCGAGCTCGAGAAGCGCGTGGTCGGCCAGGACGAGGCGGTGGTCGCGGTCGCGAACGCGGTGCGCCGATCGCGCGCCGGTTTGCAGGATCCGAACCGGCCGATCGGCTCGTTCCTGTTCCTAGGCCCGACGGGCGTCGGCAAGACCGAGCTCAGCAAGGCGCTGGCGTCCTTCCTGTTCGACGACGAGGCGGCGCTGCTCCGCATCGACATGTCGGAATACATGGAGAAGCATGCGGTCGCCCGTCTCATCGGCGCCCCGCCGGGCTATGTCGGTTATGACGAAGGCGGCGCCTTGACCGAGGCGGTCCGGCGCCGACCCTATCAGGTGATCCTGTTCGACGAGGTCGAGAAGGCGCATCCGGACGTGTTCAACATCCTGCTGCAGGTGCTGGACGACGGGCGCTTGACCGACGGCCAGGGCCGCACGGTCGATTTCCGCAACACGCTCATCGTGCTGACCTCGAACCTCGGCAGCGACATCATCGCGGCCCATCCCGACGGCACGTCGATCGACAGCATTCGGGCCGAGGTCATGGAGGCGGTCCGGGCGGCGTTCCGGCCGGAGTTCCTCAATCGCCTGGACGAAGTGCTGCTGTTCCGCCGCCTGTCGCGCGCCGACATGGGGGCGATTGTTGACATCCAGATCGCCCGGCTCGCGGCCATGCTGCTGGACCGGCACCTGACGCTTGACCTGCAGCCGAGCGGCCGGGAGTGGCTGTCGCAGGAAGGCTACGACCCGATCTACGGCGCCCGGCCGCTGAAGCGGGTCATCCAGCGCGAGCTGCAGAACCGGCTGGCCCAGATGATCCTCGACGGTTCGCTCGGCGAGGGCGACACGATCCGGGTGACGGGCGACCGGCTGGGCCTCAATCTCGAGGAAATCCACGCCGAGTAAGGGCCGCGGGTTCGGTTAAAGGACGATCAGAACGACTCGGGAGGGGCCGTCCACGCGCATGCGTCGACGGCCCCTTTTGCGTCAATCCCCGCTTCCTGCATCGATGATCTGCGCACGAAAGCACCAATTGGGGGTAGACGTCCGGCGTGGGAGCCGTCATATTCCCTTCATCAACGACGCGCTGACGCGGTTGCCCAGGACCTGGGGAAAAATGCTTCCCCCGGTCGCCTGTTTTCGTCTCTGAGAGATCGAAACGAGGGCGGCAAAAAGACCGAAAAAACGTGTTGACATGATGAACCGGCGGGAATAAAAACCCGCCTCCGCTGACGGCGCTGCCGACCACGACACAGTGATCGGCAAGTAAAGAAAGCGGGCTGCTGTTTGACATTGTTGAGAGAAGGAAGGGATGCGCAGGCGGCGGCGTGGAGTGGTTCACGCTGGTCTGGTTGTGCATCTTGGTAAGCCAAGTGATGTAATGCAGTCGGATCGGCAGGGCTTTGG